>CAKOKR010000052.1 GCA_934095965.1 uncultured Bacilli bacterium | reverse complement strand
AACCACGCATAAACACAAATGCAACATAATCCAGTGTATCGCCACTATTTTCGGGACTTATTGACAAACTTTCTTGCTGATTTTGGAGGTATTGACATTGAATTTCAAACCCCATAATATAGTAAAAAACGGAAAACAGTTAAACATGACACCGTTTTCCGTTTTTTAAACTAACTAATCAATTCTTCAAAAGTTTCAATAGGCATTAAACATCCACTTATAAATTCTCCGATAAAATTATTCGGATCAGTAAAATACTCTATTGTTTCATTATCAGTCATATTTATAATATTCTCACGTGCCTTTTTTATATAAAGTTTAGAATCTTTTTTATTACTATATTTAGATAGTAATAAAAAATTATTAACATGAAATTCATATAAGGCAATAGATTTTTTTAAAAAAGCTATCATCTCATCTTCTTGTTCTTTGTAGAGCGATTGTAATGCTAACAAATAATCAACCATAGATTTATATTCATTACTTGCTTTTTGAGAATAGGACAGCATTTTATTTATAAATTTTTTTGGTTCACCATTCCAAACTATCGAAAGGTAAAAACCAATTAAACTAATTCTTTTATCATCAAAAATATCCTGTTCATATTGTAGCAAACATATTGCTGACTCATAATTTTCTACGGGAGCAAGAGTTTGCAATATAGCTAATCTCAATGCATTCTCAGCATTATTACTAATATTTTGTAACAATTTATCCTGATAATCAAAATAACCTTCATCGTTATCATATGGTTTTATCAAATCAAATTTTTGAAACATCAACATTCTCCCTTACATTTACTATACAAAAAATAGATACTTAAAGCAAACTTATAACAAATATAAATCACTTTAATAATTTTCCAACAACACTTTTTGCCCATCCCACGAAGGCATCCAAACTTAACACTTTACCATCTTTAAAATAAAATCTAATAGTTACCTTTATTCCACGTATGATGGTGTGTATTTCATTTGAGCCATTTTGTGCTTTGACAATTTTAGAACTCATAATTCTAAACACTTTATTAAAAATGGACCTTTGTGAAGTTCCTAATTTCATTATTCCACCCTTAATGTGTTTTTTAGAAAAAATGTGTCTCGCATATTTAGCAAAAAGTTGATTTGCTATTTGACCAGACGAACCACCCATACCTAAAAACCATAAAACTATTCTAGGCATTCGTCGCATAACTGATGGGTGTGACAATAAAAATTTTGTAATTATTTTTAGCATAGCAGTTCCAGCAAACCAACCAATAACTGCTCCACCAATGGTAACTCCCGCTCTTATAGCCCAGTATTTCCATCCACTTTTATATCCTAATTTTTTAGCAACATAATCACCTAAAAACCATCCTGCAATACCGCCTATTGCTGCCATTGCCCATTGTAAAGGAGTTCCAAATTTTCCTGTTTTATCCACATGAATAATCGGATTATTTTCACAATAAGCAAACATATTAGTGCTTAATGTAGTGTCTGTACCAGTATCGCAATATATATCCGCATTCAAAAATCTGCCTGTAAATGGATCGTAGTAGCGACTTTGGAGATAATAGAGTGAAGTTTCGGTATCATAAACATAGCCAC
>CAKOKR010000051.1 GCA_934095965.1 uncultured Bacilli bacterium | reverse complement strand
TATGTAGATGGAATTATAAATTGTCCTTATATTGAAGGTAACAATATAGTTGATACTTTAATTCTTATACCAAAAACTGAAGTAATAAATGTTTAAAAATTAAGAAAGGATTGATAAAATTATGGGAATAAAATACACAAGACAAGGAGATTATTTAATACCAAATTTATATTTAGAAAAAGACGATGATTGTGGACGAATTGGCAAATATGGATTACTAAGATTACACTTTATTGTTCAAAATAAAGAAGCACTTTATGAAACACTTTTGATGACAAATAAACTTACTCACCATCTTCTTTTAGTCAGTGATTCTTGTGAAAGTTTATGCAAAATACTAATGGAAGATTATATAAAAAATGATGAAAGACTGTCTGAAAAAAGTAAAGAATTAAACCCATTAGAATGGACAAAGTTAATGAATAATTACAAAAATATGGCTGAAGAAATTGTCTTAAATGAATATGTTTTTGTATAAATAATCTTCAAAAAAAGAGGAAAAAATTATCGAAATAATTTAATCCTCTTTTTATATTTTTCATAATGTGGGAGTAAAAGTCGTGTCTAGCCAGCACTGAATTTATACTCCCGCATAAATTCTATTATGGGAATTCCCATACCCTTTAAGTTAATAATTTGCATTCCATTCATCTAAAAATTCTTTAACAAATGTTTTCATAAATTCAATTCTTCTATTTGCTAAATTTTTAGCAGTTGTAGTGTTCATATTGTCTCCAAGTTTAAATAGTTTATGATAAAAATGATGTATAGTTGATTCATCGTCACCATTTGATTCGGAATAATCATCATTTTGATTTAATGGGACTTTATCATCATACATAATTACGTTATGAGAGCCTCCATAAGAAAAAGTTCTACCTATACCAATTGCACCAATAGCATCCAAGTTATCTGCATCTTGTAAGATTAAAGTATTAATATCATCTACATTTTTGCCATTCCAGTTATATTCTTCATGGTATTCTATTGCATAGCATATTTTATTAACTTGTTCATCTGTTAAATCAATGTGTGATAGAATCTCTTTAACTTTTTCAAGTGAATCTTTAGGCAAAACAAATTTACCACTTTCATTTTGCATTATCCTATGTACATCATGTAAAAACGCTGCTATTCCAATAATAATTCTATCTCCACCTTCTTTTTCTTGAAGATATAAAGCGGTATTCATTGTTCTTATCAAATGACTTATGTCGTGACCACTTGAATCCCTTTTAAACAAATCTATAACATAAGGTTTTAATTTTTCAATATAATTTTCTAACATATTTACCTCCTACTTAACTATTTAGTAATACATTGCTAAAGGATGAATTACATATACATGCTTTGTACCGTTATATAAACTCATCATAACTTGATTAACCATTTTATACATTTCTGAAAATGCATTAATTTGGTTTTCTGTTCGTGATTCACCATCTATAATATTAGTTACATAACCAACAATTTGAATATTTCCACCATACTTAAATGCTATATTATTAGGATTATCCCTAAAGCAATCATCATTAAGTACAATTAAACATTCTTTTGTCATTACAAATCTAACATATGGCAATGTTACTTTTGCCATATTCAGTATTTCTAAAGTGGATTTTCGCTCTGACTCTTGTTGCTTTATCATATTTTCCATTTCTTTAATTTTATTTTTCACTTCAATATTTTGCTTTTGTGGGCCAGATAAGGAATCTCTAATTTTTTTTAATTCATCCTTTGATTGTTTTATAGAAAAACTTGATATCCCATTTTCTGAAAATAATTTTTCAAAATAATCAAAGTCAAAGAAAGTAACATTTTCCTCTAAATTTACAACATCACCTATTTTAAAATCAGATGTTTTTAACATTTTATTCTTTGAAAAAAAATCAAATACTTTATCAAAAGCATAATCACTTAATACTTTTTCTTCTAGTGATTTAACCAATTGGTTAGTTGATGTTTTGTTAGTTTCACCTTTACTGATATCTTCTTGAATCTCAGCACCAATTCCTGCTAATTTTGCCCCTATATCAGAATGAATATTTTTCTCTTTTGATTCTTGATGTTCTATTTCATTACTGTTAGTAGTTTCAGTTGATGAGGAAAAAGATATACCACTTGTTATTTGAGCCAAATAAGATTCTATACCGTCTTTATCATAATAAATAAATCTTCGCATAGTTACCTCCCATATAACCTTTAAAAAGTTTTAATCTAATTAGATTATAGCATTTTTACATGTGTTTTTCCATACTCCCATTGAAATTTAATAAGAATTCATATATAATATTTTTAGAAAGAAAACATTATGGTTCGTAAGCTGTTGCTTAATCGCTCCATAAGATAAAATCGTCGCACCAATGTGACGTTAATGATTAAGTCAACTAGAAATAGTTGATTTTTTTGTGC
>CAKOKR010000050.1 GCA_934095965.1 uncultured Bacilli bacterium | reverse complement strand
TAATATAATTTCAATTCAAACAAAAACGAGAATTATTTTCCCGTTAATGTTTACATTTTTTTGAGACATTTTCAAAACCTATTGACAAAAAATCTAATAAAAATATTTCATTCTTAATTAAAACTATCTCTAACTTATTATCTTATATGGATCACTACTTGTACCAGTTCCATTTACTTTAACATTTCTTATTATATTTATAACTGGTCTAATACCCCTTAGTAAATTACCACTAACACTATTATCTATCGCACCATTACTTGAAACCATAAATGGATAATATAAACCATTATTAATGCTTGCTCCAGTCATCGTATAATATGATAATTTAATATTTTCATTATATAAGTAATAACTTGTATTATCTTGATTAGACCCACCTGCAAGCATTACTTCATCTACTGTAAGAAGTCCAACTTTAGAATTAACTAAATCTCCTAAACACACATAATTTGGTATTTTATCTTTTATAATTCTATTATAACCAACTGTATTTACTCCATCACTATCTAATATATAATCATTACAATATTTATAATAAGCTATATAATCTCCGTAAAGACTTAAATAACTATTATACCAATTTTCTAAACTATCTTTAATTGATGAATTAGAAAAACTATAATCCGTATCATAATATTTACCTATTTCTTCGATTAATCCATCAAGTACTACCTTTACTGATCCATCTCCATTTATTTTAACAATCTTCCAATTTAACCCTGCAAAAGAAAAATTATTATTTAAAGTATTACCTCTAAAATAATATGCAACTCCTAAATCATCTTCTTTTTTTAATAATCCTTCATCAAGTGTTGCAACTTCCCCATTTAATGTAATACCAGCATCTCCAACTTTATTATTTGCAAGTAGTACATCTATAAATGTATCATTTTCATTATTCTTTAAACCAACTTGTATTGTACCAGAATAAGTTTCTTTATCATTTGCTTTAAAAGCTATTGTATAATTAACAGTTTCATTTCCATTAATAGATACTTGATTAGATATAATATCTGATTTTAAATTATCACTTATTTCTAAATTGTCAGATGAACTTAGTTCATAAGACACATCTTCTGCATAAACATCTTTAAGCTGAATATAATAATATTTTTGTTCATTATCATTGTTTGTTACAGAAAAAGCTATCTTCTGATTACCACTTAATTTAAATGTTTTACCACTTAAATAATTAATAGTTATTTCTCCATCAACCACAATATCAGAATCATCTGTAATTTTGTGATAAAAAAGATAACCAACTCCAACAGATGAAGTTAAGATGATTGCAACAAAGATAATAAACAATAATGATTTAAAACGCATTCTCAAATTAATGTCACATCCTTTAACATCTTTACTTAATTATATATTATGCGAACAAAAAAAACAAGCAAATTTTGCCTGTTTTTTAAAATTTTTATTGAGCTTCAAAGGAATCTAAAAAGTGCAAATCGCAATTTTTTCATTTTTTGAGTCTTTTTTTTGCATATCTCCATCATATTCATTGTTTTTTTAAGTTGCAACTACTATAATTACCAGACTCATATGTCCAAGAAACAACTAAAGAAATAATTATATATAATGTTATATAAATATTTTATTTCATAAGCACCTCACTCTACCATAATCAAATTATACCATTAAAATATTCCAATACCAATATTTTTATGGTATAATAAATTAGCAATACTAAGGAGGGTAAAATGGAATTTTTTTTAAATAATGAATTGCAAAAATTATTAGAAGAATATGGAAGGGCAAAACAAGCTGATGATAAATTTATATTACAAGCATTTGATATAGTTTTATCATCAAGAAATATAACTAGCAAAGTAAAAAACATTACTGTAGGGAAAGATGCATATCTATTCAAAGAACCATACTATGAAGAAGGAAACAAAACAATTTATATGAAAAGTAACATACCAGATGTTGAGGATTACTTTATCATAAAAGGAGATATAATAAAAGCCTACAACTTAAAAGTATTATACGAAATACTTGCACTTTGTAATAAATTAAGTGAATGTGACTACATCAACGGTTTTGTAAGAAACCTATTATATTTATCAAGTATATATAATTATCCAGGATTAAAACCAGATGAAAGAATGGCACAAATAAAAGCATCACAAGAAGTTCTCACTTTAGCGTATGCAAGTAGTTTTGCAAACAAAGAATTAGCAACAAACTATTTTAAATATCAAACACTACTAAATCTATTAAAAGGATACACTAAATACACATCCCCTACACTAGATTTTTGTCTAAAATGTAACGAACTAACTCTTGCAAATGCAAGCTGTTATGGAAAAACAGAACAAGAAATACATAACTATCTTCAAAACGAATCAACTAAAAACAGTTTAGATACCAACCTATACATTGGTCTACCAATACTCTCTTCACAATATGAAGAAGTCACTAAACTAAAAGAAGATACCCACAGCAAACTACAAAGAACAAAAAGTTT
>CAKOKR010000049.1 GCA_934095965.1 uncultured Bacilli bacterium | reverse complement strand
TAATGAACTTCTTGATTTAAAAAATGGAACACCTTCTCATGATACTTTATCAAATGTATTTTCAATTATTGAACAAAATGGAAATCAGTTAAGGCCATTGATAGAATTGAAGATGATGTTGAAAAAGTTACCAAACATTATTACCTATTAAGTCAAACTTTTGATGTATAGACATTTATTAAAATAACACGTGAGTGTTGGAACATAGAATATGGTTTACTCTGGAGATTAAACGTTTTTTTAGATGAAGACCATTCTAGAAATAGAATTAGTAATTTTATCAACAATTTATCTTGATTGTATTTAAATTTGTTAGATTAGATAAATCTATGGGTGAAAAACTCACTTTAAAAAAATGACACGTTATACAAGTGATTTCAATAATATTGAAAACCTTGTATTAAATGTCATTCCTTATTTTGAAATGTAAATTTACGGCAAATTTTTATGCGATTGCCATAATTATAGTTGAATAACCTTGACACATTGCTTTTTGAGTTAATATTGTTCCTATAATATCATGACTAGCATTTTTATCTTCCTCATCTTTTGTAATACTAATTATATTAATATACATGTATATAAATTTTTCTAATTCTGATAAATCTCTATATTCATCTTTATCCCTCATTTTCAATTTATCTAAATTGCTAAATAAGGTGCAAAAATATTTAGCGACTTGTTCTATTTGGCCCTTAGAATAATTAGAAGAAAATTCTAATTTATTAATAAAATAATTTTTATCTTTAATCATATATTATCTCTCTACATTTTTTTGCCAGTATTTAATTGTTCTAAAAATTCCTGATTTAATTCTTCACTTGATGACAAAAAATCACTATTATAGTTATTTAATACTGAATAAAATCTATTTTGTATTTCTGTTGTTTTTCTTTCTAAATTTTCTGGTGTTATTTGTTCATCTTGTAATTTCTTATTTAATTTTTCTTCAAACCATATCATTCCTATATCGTTTAATAGTTGGATTCTATCTGGAGATATTATACCATGTCTTTTTTTGTAATATGCTTGTCTTTGCCATACAATCCATTGTCCTAAGCGGACACCGTTTTCATTAAATTCATAACCATTTATCGTTCTGAATCTTGATGATATTTCTAAATCACCATGGTGTTCATAATATACTTTCGCTAGTTCATACATTCTCATCCAGTTTTCATCATATACATCAAATATCATTCCAATCTCATTTAAAAGTTGGATTCTATCTGGAGATATTATACCATGTCCTTTTTTGTTATATGTTTGTCTTTGGTTTGTAATCCATTGCCCTAAGCGGACACCGTTTTCATTAAACTCATAACCATTTATCGTTCTGAATTTTGATGAAATTTTTAAATCACCATGATGTGCATAATATGCTTTCGCTAGTTTATACATTCTCATCCAGCTATAATCATCTGTATCCCAAATCATTCCAATCTCATTTAAAAGTTGGATTCTATCTGGAGATATTATACTATGTCCTTTTTTGTAATATGCTTGTCTTTGTGTAGAAATCCATTCTCCTAAGTGGACGCCGTTTTCATTAAACTCATAACCATTTATCGTTCTGAATTTTAATGGAATTTCTAAATCACCATTATGCACATAATATACTTTTGCTAGTTCATACATTCTCATCCATTTTCCATCACGTTTATCAAATATCATTCCAATCTCATTTAAAAGTTGGATTCTATTTGGAGATATTATACTATTTCCTTTTTTGTTATATGTTTGTCTTTGTGTAGAAATCCAATTCCCAAGCGCAACACCATTTTCATCTGGTTCATATCCATTTATCGTTCTGAATCTTGATGATATTTCTAAATCACCATGGTGTTCATAATATACTTTCGCTAGTTCATACATTCTCATCCAGTTTTCATCATATACATCAAATATCATTCCAATCTCATTTAAAAGTTGGATTCTATCTGGAGATATTATACCATGTCCTTTTTTGTTATATGCTGTTCTTTGGTTTGTAATCCAACTCCCAAGCGCAACACCGTTTTCATCTGGTTCATATCCATTTATTGTTTTAAAGTTGAAAAATATTTTTAAATTACCGTGATGCTCATAATATGCTTTCGCTAGTTTATACATTCTCATCCAACTATAATCATCTGTATCCCAAATCATTCCAATCTCATTTAAAAGTTGGATTCTATCTAGAGATATTATACTATTTTCTTTTTTGTAATATGCTTTTCTTTGCCATACAATCCATTGCCCTAAGTGGACACCGTTTTCATTAAACTCATAACCATTTATCGTTCTGAATTTTGATGGAATTTCTAAATCACCATTATGCTCATAATATACTTTTGCTAATTTATATTTATCTTCCCATGTCATTGTCATTCTATCCATGATATATCTTAACATTTCAAATAAATCTTGATTTTCAATTTCTATATCAAATGAAGCATCTCTAATTTTAATTTCACAGTGACTACCTAAACCATGCTCCTGAATATCTTTTATTCTATCTTTTAAGTTGTTTTCAAGATTTTTTATAAAAGCATAATTATTTGTTAAATCAATTACTACCGGTGCAATTAATTTTTCAATCAATTCTTCTTTAGTGATATTATCTTTA
>CAKOKR010000048.1 GCA_934095965.1 uncultured Bacilli bacterium | reverse complement strand
CAATAAGGGAATCGAACCCTTGCATACCGGAGCCACAATCCGGCGTGTTAACCACTTCACCAATTGCACCATGTCTTGGTATTTCTTATATTACCAAAAAAAATTAAAAAAATCAATACCCTAAACGCAATTTTTGTGATATTATTATATTAGGAGATGATTTTAATGAATGAAGTAACAAATATTTTATGTTCAAGAAGAAGTATTAGAAAGTTTAAAGATGTACAAGTACCTAAAGAAATTTTAGATGAAATATTAAAATGTGGTACATATGCACCAAGTGGTAAAAATAAGCAAAGTGCTAAAATTGTTGTTGCTCAAAATAGAGAATTGATTGAGGAAATTGCTAAAGTTAATGGAAGTTTTGTTAATAAAGTAGGTCTTAATCCATTTTATAATGCACCAACTTTAATTATAGTTTTTGCTGATAAAAATATTGGTACATATATTAATGATGGTTCTGCAGTTATATCAAATATTATTAATGCAGCATTTAGTTTAGGAGTTGATAGTTGTTGGGTACATCGTGCTAAAGAAACGTTTGAAACTGAATTTGGAAAAAGACTTATGGAAAAATGGGGACTTGATAATAATTATGAAGGTATTGGTAATGTTGTGTTAGGTTATAGAGATATGATATTGCCTCCGGCATTTCCAAGAAAAGAAGATTATATTATATTTGATAAGTAGAGGTATTATGAAAAGAGAAAGAAGATTAACAGTATTTGGAATTATAATTAATTCTTTGGTGACATTTTTAAAAATTTATGCAGGAATGGTATTTAATTCGTATACTTTGATGGTTAGTGGGTATTATACATTATGTAACATGTCTCAGGATTTTTTGGGATATTCTGGTTCTGTTGCAAGAGGAAGAAGAGCTTGTAGAACTGAAGCTTTTGGATATGGAAAGTGGCCACTTCTTAGTTTGGTGTTTTATGGATTAATTATTTTGTTCCTTGGTTTATTTGTATTTATTAAATCTTTTAGTTTAAATTATGTTAGAACTGATTTAAAAATTATAGTTGTTATTTTTATCGTTCTTGTATCTTTAGCATTGTTTGCACGTAATTTATTTAAAAATGCTAAGGATATTCAAAGTGAAATGCTTATGGATATGGCTCATTTTACTGCATATGATTATTATTTAACTTTAATTTCAATAATATTTATTGTAATAAGTTGTTTTATTCCTCTTTTTGATATGTTTGGTTCACTTTATTTAAGTTTGATGATTATGTTAAAAAGTGTAAATGTTATATTAAATGCTTTCGTTATGTTGAATGGTCAAAATGATCAAAATAAGAAAATTATTAAATCTGTTGAAAAAATTATTAATGAAGGTGATGGAATATATTATTCAAATTGTAATTTAGTAAATGTTAAGAATTTTTATAAGATTTCAATTGAAGTTTTAGTTGATGATGCTGTTAATTTAACTGATTTAATATTATGGGAATATCATTTGATGGAAAGAATCAGAGTTAATAAATTACATATTAGTATGGTTGAATTTTTGATTTACAAAAAATAATATGAAAATTTTGTGAAAGTTAGCACTTCATGTTGACAAGTGCTAATAAAAGTGGTATATTATTATTGTTGATGGAAAACATCAATAGAAAAACATTTTCAAAGTAATAATAAAGATTTTGAAAATATGAAAGGATGATGATATTTATGTTACCAAGTAGAATGTTTTTTGACGATATGTTAAGTGATTTAGAAAAAGAAAATAAGTTAATGAGATGTGATATCTTTGAAAAAGATAATAAGGTATTTATTGAATTAGATGTTCCAGGATATAATAAAAACGATATTAAAGTAGAATGTAATAAAGGTAATATTGTTGTTAAAGCAGAACATCATGAAAAACATGAAGATAATAAGAAGTATTTACATCGTGAAAGAAAAGTTTATGGAAGACTTGAAAGAAGTTTTCATCTAGATGATATTGATGAAGATACTATGGAAGCAGAATTTAAAGATGGTATTTTAACAATCAGTGTTTCAAAAGCAGATGAAGACCGTAATAAAAAGTTTATTACAATTAAATAATTTAAAATGCACTTTAGCAGTGCATTTTTTGATGGAAAACTCACAAATAACCGAATTGTATTGATTTTTATATTAACTAATGCTAAAATTCTGTTTAGAAATGAGTGAATATAATGGATGAATTAAAAAAATATGGAGATAACATTGTAATAAATGATTATGAGATTAGTGTGTTAAGTAAATGTAATATAGATGTTGCAAAGTGTAAAACAATAGCAGAAGTATTACTTCTTATAGATAGGTATTTAGATGATGCAGATATTTTAGATGAAGAATATGATGAAATAGATTATGTTGCAAATAATTTGAATGAAAGATTATATTACATGGGGAATAAATAATATAAAAAAGAATAAAAAAAGATTGTTAATTAGTGTTTTAGTATTATTTGTTGTATGGTGTGGTGTGCTTGTATGTATCATTATTGGCGATAATAATAACAAAGAAGAGAAAGATGCACTTGGTATAAAAAATATTACTACACTTGATAATATTAATATAACAATTGGTAATATTAGAGATGAAGAAGCAAAACTAGTAGTTTAGGATTTTGATAATGATAAGATTAATGATTATGTTGTAGTTGAATAATAAAAGTAAGTTTTGTATTAATGGTGGGAATTAATATAAAATATGTAAACTTAAAAGAAAAGTTCAAAAGGGCTTTTCTTTTAAGTTTATTTATGGTAATATATACTTATAGTATAGAGATATTTTTTTATGTGACAATAACTATTGTTTTTTAGAAAGAAGGAGTGAAAAAGGTGGATAAGAATAAAAAGAATGCAATAGTATTAAGTATAGTAGCACTAGCACTTCTAGTAGTCGGAGCAACATATGCGTATTTTCAAAATCAATATGGCTCTGCATCTAATGCAGATGTTAATGTTACAACCTACACAACAGATATTCTTACATTTACAACAGGTAATGCTATAAGTTTATATGCAGATCAAACATCATTTGGTCAAGAAAAGGGAAGTTTATCTGGAGAAACATTTGCAAAAGCAACATTAGTTGCAAATAATAAAACAAATGAAGCAACAGATAACTATTATGTATATTTTAATATAGAAAATA
>CAKOKR010000047.1 GCA_934095965.1 uncultured Bacilli bacterium | reverse complement strand
TTAGACATAAACAACCACCTTTTATTTTTTGTGATGATAATATAATATCAAAGAATGGTTGTTTATACAAGTTTTAAGACACAATAGATATAGCAAGGATGTTATATCTATTTTTTTTGTATTTCAAAAACTGTCCGTAGGTAAGTACGTATTAGTCTTTAACAAATAAATAAATACTCAAGATTTACTCTTGAGTACTTTTACTATTCTAAATCAATATTACCTTTGTCATTATTATTTTTATCATCTGGTTTAGATGGTTTATCTTTATCTTTATCTTTATCTATATCACCAGTACTTGGTCCTATTGATGTATTTGTTTTAATTTGTAATCCATCACTCATATTTGATTGAAATAATGAGTAAGCTGCCTTTATAACATAAGTTGTATTACCACCGGATGGATTAATAACTGTATAACTAGTATTATCTGTTCTACCTAAATAGGTTAAATTACCATCACTAGTTTTTTCATAAATATTATAACCAAGTGTTCCAACATAAGAATTATTATATGCAATTCTACTTTCATAATACTTATAAGCACTTGTTCCATAATAAGTATTGAAATACTCTTGTAAATATGTTGAACTAATTGCATCTGGTGTCTTTATTCCTGCCCATGTAAGTTTTATTTCTCCACCATCAAAAGTATAATTACCATCAGTTGGATTACTTAATTTTTCAAATCTTGTTGATACTTCCGTAGGTTCTGTTCCATCTTTGAATAATTCTGTTGACCTTAAATTTTCTGGAGTATATTCACTAGGAAGTAGTGTAGGGATAGTTTCATTTTCTATTTCAATTTGAACGACCCCGCTGGGTTTTGAAAAAGTTTTATTTTTAGAATAAACTCTAGAACCAACAGCTTTCATAACAGCATTTCTAACTCTACCACCAATAGTTGCATTTAAATAATGTTCTGAATTATTGACATCATATCCAATCCATAATGCAATAGCATATTCTGGTGAATAAGTTATATTCCAAGCATCTCTGGTAGATGAAGCTGGAATTCCATATTTTTCTGTAGTAGCTTTATCTAAGTTTGTTGTACCTGACTTAGCAGCTATTTGAGTACCACCTACTGATACACCACCAACACCTCTTTGAGCTGCAGTAATTAACATATCTGTAATCATATAAGCAGTTTCTTCACTCATAACTTTAACTTTATCATGTTTCTTTGTATAAACTTTACCATTTTCTAATAATGTAGCTTCTTTATATGAATAAGGTTTAATATAATAACCACCTCTACCAAAAGCAGCATAAGCAGCAGACATTTGAATAGGACTAACTCCATCAAAACCACCAATTGCAGCAGATTCATATAATTCTCCACCGTAATCTACACCTAAATTTTTAACAAAATCTTTAATATAATTAGGATTTTCTTTATATACTGCTTGGAAAGCTTTTAATGCTGGAATATTTCTTGATGCAGCTAAGGCATCCCTCATAGTCATAAGTCCATTATATTTTCCATCAGCATTTTTTATTGCAGTACCATTTGTATATGTAGTTGGTTCATCTAAGAATAGGGAAGCCGGAGATCCATTTAAATATTCAATATATGGACCGTAATCAAATAATGGCTTAGCAGTTGAACCTGGTTGTCTTTTTGTTGTTGCTCTGTTTGTACCACGAGCTCCATAATTTCTTCCTCCTGATAATGCTGAAATACCACCATCTTCTATACTTGTAATAGCAATACCTTCTTGCATATATTCATTTGGAAACTCATATATTTCTCCAGATTCAAGCTTATTTAATACATCTTGAACATCTTTATCTATTGTTGTAACAACTTTCATTGGGACACTTCTTATGTCATACCCAGTATCATTTTTAATTTCATTAATAATATAATCTATCGCAGCTCTACTACCACCATTACCATTATTTTCTTGTTTTACTAATAATGATTCAATTGGAATATCTAAGACTGCTTGTTTTTCTTCTTCAGTAATATAACCATGGTTTACCATAAGTGTTAATACTGTCTTTTGACGTTTTTTTAAATTATTTATCCTAGTATAAGGATTATAATAATTTGGATTTTGAAACATACCTGCAATAATTGATGCTTCAGCTAAACTTATATCTGAAACAGACTTACCAAAGAAGTTTTGACAAGCTTGTTCAACTCCTGCAAATCCAGAATTATTTAGTGAACCAGTTGAACCAAACCATTGACTATTTACATAAAACTCAATAATTTCTTCTTTTGTATAATTGCTTTCTATTTTAAATACAGCCATATAAATATCTGTAAATTTTCTTATAATACCTTTTATACCTTCAGACTCACCGGAAGTATAAGTTTGTTTTACAACTTGCATTGTTAATGTAGATGCACCACCAGCTCTATCATTACCAATAAGTTGACCAACACTTGCTTTTGCAAATCTTGCTACATCTAAACCATTATGTTGGAAAAATCTTGAGTCTTCGGTAGCAACTATCGCATCAACTAACACTTGAGGTAACTCATCATAATTTACCAAAACTCTATCATATTGACCAAGTCTAGCAAGTTCAGTTTCACCATCATTATAATATAATACACTAGATTCTTTAGAATAAAGTTTTTCTTTATCAAAATCTGGTGAAGTAATAATGATATATAACGCAAATACAAGTGCCATTGAAATAACAGCAATACCACCAATTAAGATAACTGATAAAACTATCTCTCCAACATTTTTCTTTTCTCCAGGATTCTTTTTATTTTTTTTACCAAATTTTTTAAACTTTAACTTTAACTTTTTCATAACAACTCTCCTAACTTTGTTAGATAATCTAAACCATTCAAGGTTACACTAATTAAAATTCCATTATCTTTAATATATTCATATGGAATACTTTTTCTTTTTTCATTATCAATAAATTCTATAAATTTTTTACCAGGTAATATATAATATAACTCATTCATATAAATTATTAAAAAAACAATTCCACCATGATTAAGTATATTCCTAATATGTTTTATTTGATGATCATGAACATTACTTAATGGAAATGATGTTTTATTCTTAGTTTCTTTTGCATCAAATTCTATATATTTACCCTTATATAAACCATTAAAATCAAGGGTAGAAGGAAGTTCATAAAATGCATCAGTTATTCTTTTACCACTTCCACTAAAACTTGTTTTAACAACTCTTATTGGTGTAGGTTTCTTATAAATATATGCTATATCATTATCTCTATAATAAATATTAGCTTTCTCAATTAAATATTCAAGAGTCATACCTCTATTTTTATAAGAAACAACACTTTTATATTCTTTTTTTATGTTGCCCGGATATAACATAACATCACCTGCAATAAAATTATACCATATTCTTTTCTAAATTTATAGTAAAACCCACAAAATTGTCACATATAGACAGTTAAAACTTTTGACATCTTTTGTCGAAAATAATGAAAAATTTTAAAAATTTTTGTAAAATAAAATGGGTGAAGAAAATGAATATAGATTATATACTAAATATTATGATGGAAAAACTAGATTGGGCAAGACTTGATACGGTATTTATATTAAATGAAGAAATTGGTATCTCACATGATATTGACGAATCTTAAAATTATTGGTATAATTTTCTTGTTAGAGGTGAGTATATTGTATAACGATCGATTATATTTAACTCCTCAAGAAATACTTGAGAAAGAATTTAAAATTGATGCCAGGGGATATC
>CAKOKR010000046.1 GCA_934095965.1 uncultured Bacilli bacterium | reverse complement strand
CTTTAATAACTGTTTTATCTTTATAATCTTCTAGCTCTTCTGTTGAAACTTCAATATCTTGAATTATTACTCCTGCAGCTCCTTTATCTAATGCTTGTTTCCAAAATTGATTCCCATCAAAATTTTCGCCTTTTATTCCTATATATATATCACCATTTTGAATAGTTCTTGTATCTTTAGAAAAACTATCACAAACTAGATTTTCATCACCAATCAACATTTTTCCATTCGTTACTTTTAATATATCTTTTATATTCATTACAACCTCCTAAAAAATACTATCTATCTCTATCTATAAGAATTTAATATTATATTGTTTTGACATACCGCGTAAGCGACCAAACGAGCAAATGCGAGTGCGATATGGAGCAATCGACAAAGTATTTTTAATACGAAGATTGCAACACCAAGGTATGAAAAAACAATATAATATTAAATTTTTATAGTAAATATAAGTATATCTATAAATTGTAACATATTATATTCCAATTAAATAAATTTTGCAATAATTTTGTTGACTTGTAATTTTTTTTATATTAAAATACAACTTAGAAAGGATAGAATTATGAAAAAAGAAAATCGAGAATTAGATGACTTTGTTCATCAAAGACATGTTGCACAAAATGGCGAAAGCTATTTTTTAACAATCTTAGATGATACAGGTCTACAAACAATAAATTTATCTACATTTGGTAAAAACCAAATATCATTTGGTAGTTCTTTTAACAATGATATTGCAATATCATCAAATTCTGTTGATGACCATCAAGGATATCTCGAACTAACTGAATACGGTGTTTTAATATCAAATGATAGTTTACAAGTACCAATGATAGGAAATGATAATAAAATAATTAATGATGTTTATTTATCAGAAGGTAGTTTTATTAAAATCTTAAGTAAAGACAAGCAAACTGGTATTATAATGATAATGTCTATCAACAAAAACTTAGATGCATGGGAAACTTACCCTCTACCTTCTGGTTCTATTTCAATCGGAAGCAGTGGATCTTGTGATATAGTACTGTCACCTGCAGGAGTAGCAAAACATCATGCTACAATACACCATACTTCAAATAAAACTTCTATAACAGATGAATTAAGTTTAAATGGAGTCTATGTAAATGGCAAAACTATCCCTCAATCCGAAAATATTCCTTTAAACAATTTAGATATTATATTTATAGGAAATACAAAGTTAATTTTATCTGACAACAAATTAATCTATCAGATATTCGAAAAAGGTATTCAGTTAGATGCTATAGATATAGTAAAAGATGTTAAAATCAAATTTAAAACACGCCAAATATCTTCACATGTAAGTATGAGTATAAAACCATCTGAATTTGTTGCATTCGTAGGAGGTTCCGGAGCAGGAAAATCTACTTTTATGAAATGTATAAGTGGTGTAGATAGACCAACATCAGGTACAGTTTTACTAAATGGCGAAAATCTATACGAAAATTACGAAAACTTAAAATATAATATAGGATATGTACCTCAAGATGATATTGTATTTTCAAATCTAACTTTACATGATACTTTACAATATGCCGCAAAATTAAGAATGCCAGACAACACATCTGCAAAAGAACGCAATCAAAGAATTAAAGAAGTTTTAGATATTGTAAGTCTAACTGATTTTGAAAACTCCTATATAAGACAATTAAGTGGTGGACAAAGAAAAAGAGCTAGTATTGCAGTTGAGTTACTAGCAGATCCAAATCTATTCTTCTTAGATGAACCTACTAGCGGATTAGATCCAGGTACTGAAAGAAGCATTATGAAAACATTAAGAAAAATGTCTCAAATGGGAAAAACAATTATACTTGTTACACATAATACACTTAATTTACACTTATGTGATAAAGTAGCATTTTTCGGTGACGGCGGTCATTTATGTTTTTATGGTTCTCCTCAAGAAGCTCTAGACTTCTTCGAAGTAAACGATTTTGTTGATATATATACATTAATAAACGAAAATTTAGATTATTGGTATAATAAATTTGAAGATACAAGAAAAAAAGTAATACCAAAAGAAATTCAATCTGGAAAAAGTAATAATATTGAAAATAAGAAAAAACCATTATTAAAACAATTAATTATCTTAATAAAACGATATATAAAATTAATTTCGAATGATATTCAACAATTATTAATACTTTTTGCACAAGCACCTATAGTTGCTGTCTTATTAGCATTGGTTACAACAGATGATTTATATAAGAGCTATGATGATACAAAGGCTATTTTATTTTCATTAGGTTGTGCATCAATTTGGTTAGGGCTTTTGAACTCTGTTCAAGAAATTTGTAAAGAAAAAGTAATACTACAAAAAGAACATATGGCAGACTTAAAGCTTTCGGCATACTTACTTTCTAAGTTTATTGTTCAAGGAATATTAGCTTTTATACAAGCATTATTATTAGTATTCATCTTCCAAAAAATGGCTGGAAGTTCTGAATATAGTATATTAATAGATTCGTTCTGGGACATACAATTAATATGTTTCTTGTCAATATTGTCATCAGCAACAATGGGATTATTTATATCAGCATTTGTTAAAAATGCCAATATAGCAATGACAATAATTCCGCTTGTTCTTGTACCACACCTATTATTCTCAGGTATGCTATTTAAACTAGAAGGCGTTTCGGATTTTATATCTAATTTCGTCTTATGTAGGTGGACTGTTGAAGGACTTGGAACAAGTGCAAATTTAAATGAACTTACTCATTTAGTTCAAACAATAAATCCAATGATTGAAGTCGAAGCAGAAAATTACTTTACCTTTACAGTAGAGCATATGCAACATATTATTTTTGTTATAATCCTTATGACACTGGCATTATTATTAGGAAGCTATGTTGTTTTAAGAAAAAATGTAAATAAAAATATGTAAAAAAAAAGTTCAAAAGAACTTCTTTTTTACTTTATTTCTCTTAGATTTCTATATTTTTTAACAAATATTCCTGCAGTAATTACTAATATTAAAGATATTATTCCAATAACACATCTTATTCCTGCTTTAGGTATTGTCATATTAGCAATTGTATCATCTACTGCAATTGTATTTTGTGTTGTTTTATCATCTATTATATTTGAAGTATTATTATCACTTGGATTAGTATCAGTAGTAGTATCACCAACTTTTTCATCTGTCCATTCTTTTATTACTGATATTTCTTCTTTCATATCCTCTATATTCTCATCAGTTAAATTGTCTATTTGTGAATTTAATTCAATATCTAAAACACTTACTATTAATGGATTTATACCTGTTATGTTATTGAATTTTTCTACATCTTGTCTTAGTTTTTCCTTTAGTGTATCATCAACCTTAGTTGCTGTATATAAATCATTATATGTTTCATCAACTATAGCTTTAAATTCTCTTAAATCTCCTAAATCATCTTCATATTCGTTTAATAAGTCTTTTAATTCTTCCGCATCAGTTTTTGCATATGCAACTTGTGATTGTAATCCAATAAATATTAGCATTGTTATTAATAATATTGAAATTGTTTTTTTATATAACTTTCTCATGTTTCTCCCCTTCTCATATCTTTAGTTTATTTTGTAAATCTAATTTTAGTATACCAATCTTTTAAATAAAAGTCAATGCTTTTAATACAAAAATCGACCTCCTTTTTATGTGGTCGATTTTTTATATTTCTATCCTTTATTTATAATATTCTTTATTAGTTTTAATGCTTTTACTAATTGTGTAATTGCAGATGTTTTTTGTTCTGTTTCTTCTTTATAATCTGATGTTTTATTTACTGTTTTTCCACTAGCAATATCTTCTGCTTTACTAACAAAGTTTTCTATATGTCCTTTGTATACATTGTATTTACTTCCTAATATAATAAATGCATGTTGTTCTCCTTCTGCTGTAAATCTTTGAACATATGGTATTTTTGAATTTGCCATTGCTGTATTGTAAATTTCTGTACTATTTTCAAATGGTACTGTTGAATCTTTTGTACCATGTACAATTAGTAATGGTAAATCACATCTATTTAAACTATCTAAAGCATTTTGATATTGATCAAAGTTTTCTTCAGTTAAACCTACACCAATTTTGCTAATTAAAAGTTTTTTAATTATAGTATCTGTTAAATTTCCTTGTGTTAAACTTGATAAATCATCTTTACCAGATATTCCTAAGATTTTTGCAGTTAATGCATTACTTGAAGAATCTGACGAACTTGAAGAACCTAACATTCCTTTTATAATACCTGTTAATGATGTATATCCACAATCTTCTACTAGTCCAATTACATGTTGATCTTTTAATGTTTTACCATTAACTTCTAGTCCTGA
>CAKOKR010000045.1 GCA_934095965.1 uncultured Bacilli bacterium | reverse complement strand
AAGCCTCTATTCTAATAAAAATTATATCATATTGGGTTGACCAGTGCAACCCCTTTTTTAAACTTTTTTTCAACAATTTTAAATCAATACCACTTAATTATTTATCACATTTTACACCTTTTGCACCCACTTTTCGATTTTTCCCACAAAAAAACATCTTGCAAAATGCAAGAAGTCTTTATTTTAAATATTTTTTAAAGTTTTTAAATTCTACTGAATCTTCTAGATAAGTTTTAGCTAAATCTTGAAGTAATGATTTTTGTTTACGATCTAACTTCGTCGGAGTAATTATATTAATTACTGCATACATATTACCTTTTGTAATACTATTTGGTAGTTTAATACCTTTTCCTTTTATTTTTAATTTAGTGTAATTTTGAATACCAGCTTTAATATCTAGAATAATATTTCCATATATAGTTGGTATTTCTTTTTTACAACCTAAAGCAGCATCTGCAATAGTTATTGGAACTTCTAAGTAAATATCTGCTCCATCTCTTTCAAATAATGGATGTTCTTTAATCTTAAATTCTAAGAAAACATCACCCGCAGGTCCTCCATTAACACCAGCATTACCTTTTCCAGCAAGTCTTAATTGATATCCTTCATCAACACCTTCTGGTATCGTAACTGTTAAAGTTTTTACCTTTTCTACTGTACCCTTGCCATGACATACATCACAAACATTCTCAAAACTCTTACCTGTTCCACGACAATCTGGACAAGTCTTTTGAGTTTGCATATACCCAAATATAGTTTGAGCTTGTTCTAATACTTTACCAGCTCCACCACATGTATGACATTTCTTTTCATTAAATCCACCTTTACCATGACAAGATGAACACTCACTAGTTAAATTTAATTTAACATCTTTTTCACAACCAAATATAGCTTCTTCAAAAGTTAGATTTAAAACAACTCTGATATCTTGACCTTTTGATGCTCTATTTTGACTACTTCTTCCACGGCCAAAATTACCAAAACCACTAAAACCTCCACCAAATAAATCACTTAGGATATCATCTAAATCAATATCTCCCATATTAAATCCTTGGAAACCAGCACCACCTGCATTTGCTCCACCATTTTGAAATGCAGCATGACCAAATTGATCATATTGACGTCTCTTTATTGGATCTGATAAAACAGAATAAGCTTCACCTATTTCTTTAAACTTTTCTTCAGCTCCAGCCTCTTTATTAATATCGGGATGATATTGTTTAGCAAGTTTTCTAAATGCTCTTTTTATTTCTTCATCTGTAGCAGTCTTACTAACTCCTAAGACTTCATAATAATCTTTCTTATCCATAATTTACTCCTTTCCAGTAATTGTAATATCACTAAGTAACAAAGATGGTGCTAAAACACTTAAACTTGATTTAGACAAATCATTACCTATTTCAATTACATTACTAAATACTTCAAATATATTAGTTTGTAAAATAATCATATTTAAACCTTTAATAATTTTACCACTTTTTACATATAAACCTTCAGCTTGAACAGATATATTTCCAGTTTTTTTATCAACTCCAGAATGAAAACCAAATGCTTCATCAATAATAATACCATTATCTAAATCTTTAACTAACTCATCAAATGATTTGTTACCACATTTTATATACAAATTATTTACACCATCTGCATTACCAGTTGCATCCTTACCAGTCTTAATAGCATATTCAACGTTATTAATTTCTTTAACAAATACTCCATTTTTAACAAGTACTTGTCTACTTTTAATAACACCTTCTCTATCAAAATTAGTATTATACACTCCATTCGGAGAATCTTCCACAATAGTTATTTTATCACTAAATATTTTTTTATTTAACTTACCTGCAAATACTGATTCATTTAACATAATTCCTTTACTTTGAAATGAACCTGCAAATGTAGCTAAAATACTTTCAACAACATTATTTGTAAGTAATACTTTATATTTATCAGTTTTAACTGATGTACTATTTAACTTAATAAGTAATGTATCAAGTTTACTTATTAAATAATCTCTAAATTCTTTAAAATCATATTCCTTAGAATAAAAACTTACATATAAAACTCTAGTTAAGTTATTATCCTCAACAGTTATTGATGCTCCATATGAATTAAAGAAAGTCTCATTTTCCATATTACAATTATTAACTTGATTAGTTATATAATTTCCACATAACACGTGAGAAAACTCTGCTTCAACTGCTTTTATACATGGATAATCTTTTTTTAAGTTATTTAATGATATTAAATCTTTTTTAACCATTTGATAATCAATAACTTCATCTTTTTTTAATTTATTTTTTACATTACCACTACATAATCTATTACTATTTTTATTATCACTTGTATTAAATATTTCTACCAAAGATAACACTATTTCTTTTGGACTTTTAATACTTTCCGTAACTAACTTTACACATCTATTATCCTTGATAGCTTTAATAACATAAGTATCAACATTAGTTATTTGAAATAATTTAACTTTATCATTTAATGTACTTATATCTGTACTATTATTTTTTTCTTTAAATATTTCAATATCTATTCCATATTCCATACCAAGTAAAATTAAATTATTCACACTTTTCACCTCCAACAAGGATATGACTTACCTTTATTCTTGGCATACCTACATTAACTGGAACATAACCACTAACTGAACCACACATACCCTGACCAAGTTCTAAGTTATCTCCAACCATTAAAACACTTCGTAATATATCTTTACAATTACCAATTAAACTCGCAGATTTAACACATTCTGCTATTTTACCATCACGAATCATATAAGCTAAATCACATGCAAAGTTAAAATCTCCAGTTTCAGGTGATACACATCCTCCCCCCATTCTTTTAGCATATAAACCTAACTTAATATCTTTAATCATATCTTCTAATTTACTATTACCAGCTTCTAAATAAGTATTATTCATTCTAGAAGTCGGAGCATATAAATAACTTTCTCTTCTACTACTTCCAGTTGGTACCAAATTCATTTTTCTATTATTAATCTCATCTATTAAATATCCTTTTAATACACCATCTTTAATTAAAACATTTCTTTTTGTTTTTCTACCTTCATCATCAATTCTAGTACTTCCCCATTCATTTTTCAAAGTACCATCATCAACAATATTAACTACATCACTAGCAATTTTTTTATTTAAATCATGACTTAATACTGAAATACCATCTGCAACAGATGTAGCTTCCATTGCATGTCCACAAGCTTCATGAAATATTACTCCCCCAAAACCATTTTCAATTATAACAGGCATTTCTCCCCCTATACAAGGTACAGCATATAATTTATCAATACCTTCTTTTACTAATGTATCTATTACTTCATCATAATTTATTTTATCAAGTAAATCTAACCCAGTAGTTAACCCATAAGAATAATTTATATTACATGTTTTATCATTATCTTTAAAACTAACTATTATAAAAAGTCTAGATCTTTCTCTACCTTCACTTGTATATAAACCATTTTCACGAGCAATAGTTACTTCTTGTTTAACATTTTGAAGTGTTATATTTACTTGATTTATTCTTTTATCTTTATCTCTAATTTTTTTATTTAAATCATTAAATAGTACCTTAATATCTTGATTACTATAATGAGTTTTATTTAAATTATTATATTTTTTTATTCTATTTAGTGATACATATTTATAACCTTTTTTATTATTAATATTACTAGTTAATGTATCAATAATACTATTTATATTTTTATTACTAAAATCATTAGTGGCAGCATAATAAACATCAGTACCACTGGCAATTCTTAAACCAACACCATTTGAAAAGTTTTTACTATAACCATCCAAGTTATTATCTATATAATTAAATACTGTTGTTTTTTTATTTTCAATAAATACTTCTGCAAAATCAGCCCCAGTTGACATCATTGCTTCAAGCATTCTTTCCAATCTGTCTTTTTTCATGTATCTCCTTTAAAATGGGTAAAAAGAGAGTTAAGACGCTCTCTTTTATCCTTATGTTTTTTAATTATTTTTCTTCGTATGTGGCATCTTCAACTTTTTCATGGTCACTATCACTACCACTATTTGTATCAGTATTATTTGCATTATCTTTTGCTGCTTGTTCATATACCTTAGCTGCTAAATCCATTGCAACTTTATTAAGTTCTTCACTAGTATTCTTTATAGCATCAATATCTGTTCCTTCTAATGCTTTCTTAGCAGCATCTAATTTTTCTTCGGCATTTTTCTTATCATCTTCAGATACTTTATCACCTAAATCTGATAAAGCTTTTTCAGTAGCAAACACAATACTATCAGCATTATTTCTTACTTCAGCTTCCTCTTTACGTCTTTCATCTGCTTCTTTATTAGCTTCAGCTTCTTTCATCATCTTATCAATTTCTTCATCACTAAGGTTAGTTGATGATGTAATTGTAATAGATTGTTCTTTATTTGTACCTAAATCTTTAGCAGTAACATTAACTATACCATTAGCATCAATATCAAATTTAACTTC
>CAKOKR010000044.1 GCA_934095965.1 uncultured Bacilli bacterium | reverse complement strand
TCTCCTTAATTTAATTATAACAAAAGTAAAAGTAGATCACATTCTTTTTATGTGTCTACTTTTACTTTATCACTTCACAAAAATCACTTTGAACTCTTTTCTAATTCTTTAAAATAATTATATTTTAAAGTTAAATCATTTTTCTTTATTAAATAATTTACATAATAGTTTTTATCATCTAAAGCTTCTTCACTAATATATCTTTTATTTGTAACAATACCACCATCTACATAAACATTACCATCATACCAAGAATAATCACTAAAGAATACTATTTTTTGATAATTATTATCTAGTGCATCACTTCCAATATAATTAACTGGATTATAATCTATTCCAAATAAATTAAGTATTGTTGGTAACACATTTAATTGTGATGTAACAGTTTTAACTGTCTTTTTATCTTTACCATTATTCCATATAAAGAATGGAGTATAGTTAATTAAATTATTACTTGTATTTTTATATTTATCAAGAATAGTCTTATCAGATAAGGTATATAAATAATGATCTGTTAAAACTACAATAGTTGTGTTATTATATAAATCTCTTTCCTTCAATTCATTAAGAAGAAGTTCCATCATATAATCAGTTTCTTTTGCTTGTCTTCTTGCACAATCTTCTTCATTTAAATCATAACTTACATTTTCATTTTCTTCGCTATCTAAATCAAGTAACATCTTACAATTTCCTTTTTCACTACTAAAAGGCATATGATTTGTATAAGTAATTATATAATCTACAAAAGGTTTATCACTAAACATCTTTTCATTAAAATCTTCATTTAATATTAACTCTCTATCTAAGTAATATGAATTATCTTTATAAGTACCTAAATCTACTAAACCATAATAATTATCATAACCCCAATTTTTATAATTTGTACCCCTTGAATAAAACTCTTTAGTATTCATATGAAATGCATTAACAGAATATCCTTCTTTTTTAAATAAATGAGCTAAGCTATATGGAAATGAATTCTTATTAAATGTATAAGCATTTTGTGTATAAGAAAGGGGAGTAATAAATCCAGTATTAACAGCAAACTCAGAATTAAATGTTGAACCACCACCATTATAATAAGAATAATGATTAGTAAAATTAATACTATTTTTCATCATATTATAAAGTGTCGGTGTATCATTTTTATTAATAAGCCATGAATCTACTCCTTCAAGTTGTACAATTATTAAATTATTTCCTTTTTGTTTACCTGTATATCTATTCTTCTTTTTATCATTTTCTTTACTATATTCTTCTTTCAAAAAAGCTATATCTTGTTCATTAACTGTTTGCTTACTCTTTAAAAATGTCATATAAAAGCCTCTTGCAGTATATTCATATAACCCAGATACTTTTAAAGATTTATTATTATCATTAAAACTAATATAAATATTTCTAGGATTTCTCCATGTACTCCATGTTAATTCTTCATTTGCTTTACCAAGAAAAATTGGTGTAATACTATGAAGTATAATAAATGCAAATATTGAAATAACCAGTGCTTTATAACGTCCTTTTTCATGTTTTGGAAAAACCTTTAATGAAACAAAAAATGAAAGTATAATAGGTATTAAAAGTAAATAAACTAGTGAATTACAATTTTTTATTGAATCAAGTAAATATGAAGATCCTTCACTAGCAAGAAGTACCATACTAAAATCAAAAAATACCCCAGTCATTGAAAAATAAATATTATTTACTAAATAAATTGCTAAAGATATAATAAAAAATATTGAATATATTATTTTACCTAATCTTTTTTTAGTAAATAAAGATAATGCTAATACTAAAAATATCCATAATATTGTAAATAGGTTAGGAACTGGCTTAAATAAGCCATAAAATTCAACTTTATATCTTGTAAATAAATCTATTAATATAAAAGGTATAGCAAGTATTAAAACATAATAATACTTTTTTATAAACCTTATAATTTTTTCTTTTTTCAAAACTAATCACCACAACCAAATTATACTATAATCAAACTCTTTTGTAAATATTTACAACTTATAATATTTTTGATACAATATATTTACAGGTGGTTTATATGTGGGTTTTATTGTCTTTAAAAAGAATGGATGAAATAGTAATTACTAAGTGTATTACAGATATTTATAATGAATTTAGAAAACCAATATATTTAAGTATAAATTCATATAAAAACTTTAATGAAACATACATAGATTTATATATGGCGCTATCTAACATAAGACAAATGGGTATACCCATAAGTATTGGCCCTCAATTTCTTGAAGATGGTTTTGTTGTAAACGGTTATTTAGAACCATTAGAAAATATGTATTTTACAACACCCGGAGAAAGAGTTATATGGTATTTAGAACATAAAAAAGATTTATCATTTGATACAATTATGATTTATGAAGATACGCTAGGAATTGATCCAATTATAATGAAGAGAAAAAATGTTGATTATGAAGTATATTTTAGATATAATCATCAAGTATTAAAGGATATAAAAAGTGTGATAAATGATGATAAGTATCATTTTGAAAGAATAAATTGGGAGAAGAATTATGACTACGGAAGTAAATGTATTACTAAATAAGAAAAGATATTTTTATAATAGGTATTCTGAAGAAATAGTAAGTGATGATTTAATTAATTATATATATCATGAATCTATTGGAAGCAATTTTAAAAATAAAGTTAAAATAAATATTAAATGTAATTTTGAAGTAACTGAAGAAGAAAAAGAAAAAATGATAAGTATGATAAGAAATAACTTTAAAAAACAAGTACAAGAACAGTTATATTCCTATGAAAAAGAACAAGATAGAAAAGGAATACTTTTAGCTTTAGGTGTAGCACTTCTTATTCTTTATTATACAAATTTTACATCAATATTAAAAGATGTTATGTTAATAGTAGGTTGGATTTCAGTATGTAGTTCTATCTATGGACTTATATTTTCATCAACTAAAAGTTATGTCGATATTAATAGATTAAAAAACTTATCTAAAGCTAGAATTTATTTTGAGTGATGCTATGAAAAAAAGTAAAAGGGTTATATTAATAGTAGTAAGTGTGTTAATTATTTTATCCATCATTTTCTGGGGATATATCTTTTTTGATGTAAAAAATGACTTAAAAGAAGAAGACTTAATTAAAAATGAAATTAATTTAATCAGTGATTTAATTGAAAAAAATGGTCTTTGGGATACCAGTGTTGATCACAGATTAAATAGTTTAGTTACAACAAATGAATATAAATGGGTAGAAAAATCAATAAAGAGTTATTATAAAGATTATATAACATTATCCAGAGACTTAGTAAATTCATATAGCTATGATGCAATATATAGTTTATTTGATATAGATAATTATATTATGGATGGACCAGATTTTAATAAGTCACTAAATTATTTAGATAGTAAAGAAAAAGATTGTCTAGATATTTATAAAAAACTAAAAAATATGCTAAATGAACATGTAATAAAATCATATTTAGATAAAGATATTGATGAATATTATAAAGATTTTTATGATGAATTAATGATTGATAATAATAGTGATATTTTAAGTGATTTAGAGATTGAACAAAAAGAATATGAAACATTTATAAGTAGTGTAAAAGATGTTTTTAATTATTTAAAAACAAATAAAGATAAGTGGGAAATTGATGATTATCAAATTTATTTTGATGGACAAGAACTGGTAGATGAATATAATCAATTATTAGATAAAGTAACATATTACGAAAGTGATTTTAAACAAAATATCTAATAGTCACTTTAGAGTCATTTACATTTCATATAATGATTATGGGTGAAGAAAAATGGAAATATTAAAAGTTGAAAATTTAGTTAAAACTTATCAAAATGGAAATACCAATATTAATGCGGTTGATCATGTAAGTTTTAGTGTAGAAAAAGGAGATTTTGTTGCCATTATTGGTGCAAGTGGAAGTGGTAAATCAACACTTTTACATCTACTTGGGGGAGTTGATAGACCAACAAGTGGTAAAGTATTTATTGATGGAGTAGATATTTATAATATGGATAATGATGCTCTAGCAATATTTCGAAGAAGACAAATCGGATTAATTTATCAATTTTATAATTTAATACCAATATTAAATGTCGAAGAAAATATTGAACTACCTTGTAAACTTGATGGTAAAAGTGTTACTAAAGAACGTTTAAATGAAATAATTAAAACTTTAGGTCTTGAAAAAAGAAGAAAGCATTTGCCAAATGAATTATCTGGAGGACAACAACAAAGAGTATCAATTGGAAGAGCAATTATAAATAATCCTGCCTTAGTATTAGCAGATGAACCAACAGGTAATCTAGATTCAAAAGCAAGTGATGAAATTGTTGCCTTACTAAAAGAATCAAATGAAAAATATAATCAAACTATTATAATTATTACTCACGATGCTGAAATTGCATCTTGTGCAAACAGAGTTATCACTATCGAAGATGGCAAAATAGTAAGTGATGTAAGGAATTAATTATGAATGTATTAAATAATTTAACTATTAAAAATTTAAAATTAAATAAAAAAAGAACA
>CAKOKR010000043.1 GCA_934095965.1 uncultured Bacilli bacterium | reverse complement strand
TAGTAGATTAATTGATGCTTGTGCCAAAGTTGTAGAAATAAAAAAGAATATATCAACATGAAAATACAAAAATTTTATCCCTTTGTGATATATTCTTTTTTTATTTTAATAAAATTTATTATGGATGAAATAAGTAAAAAGTTAAAACGATTAAGAAATGAAGATATTATATGGATAATTTATTTTTTTATCGTTGTTTTTGCTTTGTATTCTAATAAATTAGATAGAGATTTTTTACTTAATCATGATAAGGGTGCTTATAGAAATGAAAAACGTATTAATATAGGTATATTTTTTACAGCTTTTTTCATTTACTTATATTTTGTTTTACTTTTAACTGAAGATTTAGGGAATATGGAACGTAACTTTAATAATGAAAAGTATCGTTCAACATTTATTCAACTTATTGCTGCCCTACTATTTTTGATTGGTGGAAGTATTTATTTAATAAATGAAATTGTAAGAAAAGATGATGATTTTGATGTTGGTCTTATTTAAAGTTACGATATGATTTATGATTTTCTAGCGTTACATCACTAGTTTTAGCTAAGTCTGATACAGTTAGTACTTGATATCCATTTACATATAATAATGGTAATAATTTTTCAATTGCTGAAATACTAGTTTTATGAATATCATGAAATAAAACTATGTCTTTATCACTTATATTTTCTAGAGTGTAATTAACTAGATAATCTACATCTTTGTATCTCCAGTCTAGGGTATCAACATCCCACAATATGAATGACGCATCTAAACTATTTTTGATATTTTTATTTATCTCTCCGTATGGAGGTCTAATTAGATGAAAGACTTCACCTGTTATGTTATATAAAATATCATTTGATTTATCAAATTCATCTTTTATTGCCTCTATTTTTTGTCTTTTAAAGTTTTTATGGTTATACGAGTGATAACCAATTTCCATGTTTGATTCATACATATATCTGATTGTATCTTTATAATATAGAATATTTTTACCTAGAATGAAAAATGTTGATGATGCTTTGTTATCTTTTAAAATATTTATTAAATCATTTGTGTATATCCCCGGTCCATCATCAAAAGTAATGGCAATATGTTTTTTAGTTGTATCAATTTTTGTTCCATCTTCATTTTGATATTCTTTATCAAGCTTACAAGTTATGTCTAGATAATCTTTTATTTCATTATAATTTACATGTAAGAATAACTCTTCACTTACTTCAGGAGTGATCTCATAATCATAAAAGTAAATTATAAGCTCATTATCATTAATAAAATATGCATTGGTTTTATTGTGTGTCTCTAGTACTTCTGCAATAAACTTTGGATATTTTAAATATAATAATTCTTTTACTTTAGCCCAGAACAAACTAACATATTCTTTTTTTAAAATGGATTCTATAGATACTTCTTCACCCGATTTAATATCAAATAGTTTTGAGATATATCTATCATCTTCGATACTTACAACATTTTTAAATTTACCTATTGTTTGTTCATCTACCAAGGATGCAACACTTTCAATGTATTTGTTTATATCATTATTTTCTACAGGTTCATAAGCATAAGTTTTTTTCAAAATAAAAAAGAAAATGAGAAAAATTATACTTAATAATATTATTATAATTAATCCAGTTTTCTTTTTTGTTATCATTTTATCAGTCCTTACACATTTTTAATATTTTTACGTTTAAATACAATAAATGAAGTAATGACCATGATTAAGAAATATATTATGCAAACAATTACTGCGTGAGTAAAGCTTGTGCCGTACTGACTAGTAGCTCCGAATAAATATTCATTGAAGTTCCAATTGGTTGTTACAAAATATTTTAATATCTCTATTTTATAATAAACTGCCAACATATTAATTATTGATGATGCAATGAAACCTGCAAATGTTATTACTATTGCAAATGCTGTGTTACCAATTATAGTTGATACTGCAAATGCTAATGTTACAAGTAATATTATTTCAGGTAATATAGCTATTGTTTTAATTAATATGTATTTAAATAATCCAATTATTTCTAAGGTATTCGTACTAAAGTTATATGTTACAACATGATTTGTAATTGATTGAAAACCCAAGAAACAACCACCAATTATAAAGTCCATTAAGTATGCAACAATTATGAATAGAAGCAACATAATAAGTACAGTTATAAATTTAGATAAAAGAATTGTTGTTCTTTTATATGGGGTTATAAGTAAAGATTTTATTGTTCCTTTGTTATATTCTTCACTTACTATTGAACCTGCTATCATTACTCCAAAGACTAAAATCAAGAAAATATAATCATCAAAGAAATGCATTAAGCTTGATCTTAAATCTTGTACATTATTAGTATCCTCTTTTGTATCTAAAATATACTTATTTTCATAATAGTTTTTTACATTTTGTTGATAATCACTATTTTTTGAATCAACATTTTCATAAAAATATTTGCCATATGAAGCATTATTAATTGATGATATTGCTTGGTTTAAATAATCATTTCCATAAGAAACATTTTCTTTCAAACGATATTCAAGCATTTCAATTTCTGTTTCTTTTTGAAAAATTGATGCATTTAAATTTCTAATTTCTTTTTTAGATAAACTTTTATCATTAAGACTAGTCTTTAATATTTCTAAGTCAATTTTAGCTTTTGCTAAATCAGTATTTACAAAGTATTTCCAATCATTATTTTTAAAGGCTTCTTTATATTTTTCATATTCTAATTTATATTCTTCATTATCTTTTTCATTATAATAAGAGCTTGCTACCATATAAAAATCATCTAATTTATATGTTTGCCAATCACTTGATTTATACTTTTTATAGTATTCATTCATTTCCTTGGCTACTGGATCTGGATCAGATGGATCATAATAAACTGAAGGATCATAAGAGTAACTTGTGTCTTTAGAATTTATAAATGATACTAAAGCCATAAACATAGCAGTAATAATTAATACAATATAAATACTTTTTTTATGTAGTAATTTAGTTATTTCATTTTTAATTAGTTTTATCACTTTTTCATACCTCCGGTTTTCTTTAAGAATGCTTCTTCCAATGTAAGTTCAGTTAATGTTACTTCATATATTTTTACATCTTCATTAACTAATTTTTTAATGATACTTGCAATATTCTCTTTTTCACCATTAATGCAAAATGTAGTTTTAGTAACTTCATACATTCCATCAAGTTTTATATTTTTGGTATTATCTACTTTGAATAAATATTTATTATCATTATCTTTAAATTTCTTAACTTCACTTGTTTCTAATATTACTCCATTATCAATGATTAATACTTTGTTACAAAAACTTTCTAGTTCTGCTAGATTGTGACTAGATATTAAAATCCCCATTCCTTCTTTAGCTAATCTTTTTAAAAGTATTCTTAAGTCTTTGATTCCTTCTGGGTCTAATCCATTTGTAGGTTCATCTAAAACTAATAAATTAGGTTTATTTATTAAGGCTCTAGCTATACCAAGTCTTTGACGCATACCTAATGAGTATTTACTTACTTTATCATGAATACGATTTTCAAGACCTACAGTTTTAACTATAGTTTTTAAATCATCATCAGTTACTCCTTTATATAGGTTTGCAACTAGTTTTAAATTTTGCCAACCACTTAGATACATATATGTATCTGGATTTTCAACAATAGCTCCGACTTTTTCAATTGATTTAACAAAGTCTTTTTCAACATCATATCCATTAATTTTAACAGAACCACTATCAATATTTTGTAACCCAAGTATTAATTTTATCGTGGTAGTTTTACCAGAACCATTCGGACCAATAAAGGCAAGTATATCTCCTTCATCAATCTCAAATGAAACATTTTTTAAAATTTGTTTTTTTCCAAAACTCTTACATAAGTTTTGACACTCTAATATTTTTTGCATAATTTCTTTCCTTTCACACTCATTATAACAACAAAGAAAAACAGATGCAATAATCTTTACATCTATTTTACATTAATTATATATTTTTATTTAAAAGACACAGTTAAGTTAATGGGGTTCTAATCATAATTGTATTCTGATCGGGTTTACGGCTGTGCCTTCACCCGATGTAAATTTTATCGAAGATGAAAGACTGAAAGACGGGCGCACCGCAAGCCCACCGCCATCGCCAACAGCGCCGCCGTCAACATAGCCATCAGAATCAACACCAAACGCATCGACGGAATCATCATAATAACGCGAAATTGTCCATTCTTTTAAACCTGTGTATAGCCAATTATCATTTACAGCATTTCCATAATTATTTCCACTTGAACTCCATCCTGGTAATGTCCAATAGTTTTCGCTTGCTGCATAATAATAATCACTTACATACATCAATCCGATTTTTGAGGTTACTGTTGTTGAAGCATCCTTATTTGCTCCTACTTCATAATCATATGCTGTTTTTGCATTTGTTTCCACTCCATTTTTATAAGTCATTCCACCTACATACCATGTTGTGTCATCTATCATTGTTTTCCATTTTGCATTTTTGCCATCTAGGTATATTAAGTAATTTATATTTAAATTTGTTGTGTTGGTTGTACTTGTACTCCATGTATTATCTCCTGTTTTATTCCATTTGTATACACCTATTTTTGACAAGTCTCCGCTTCCTTTGTAATATGAAGGATAATCTTCCCATTCTGCTTGATATGTTGTTGCATATCCTTCATTTGTTCCAAGCATATCTGTTGTAGCCCCATCTGCTAAAATTAATTTTATTTTACCATCTATTACACCTATTATTCGATATAGATTTTCATGTGGACATATAGCTTCATCTGAACCGAAACATACATAGTTTTTTACACCATTCCATGTTCCAACACCAACATATTCCATATTTAAATTTGCTACTCGAGCTGTTAATGCATCTGTTTTAACTAAATATGATTTTCCTTTACATGTAGC
>CAKOKR010000042.1 GCA_934095965.1 uncultured Bacilli bacterium | reverse complement strand
AATAGAGGTCTCAGAATAGAGGTCTCAGAATAGAGGTCTCAGAATAGAGGTCTCAGAATAGAGGTCTATTTTTTATGGAAAAGAAAAAAACAATTATTTATAGTGTAATAGCACTAACAACACTAGCATTGCTAGTAGTTGGAGCAACATATGCATATTTTCAAAACCAATATGGTTCTGCATCAAATGCAGATGTTAATGTTACAACTTACACTACAGATGTATTAACTTTTGAAACAGGTGATGCAATAAACATCTCTGCAGACCAGGAAACATTCGCACAAGGTAAAGGTAATAGAACTGGTTCAACATTTGCTAGAGCAACCCTTCAAGCAAATAATAAAACAAATACTGCAACTGCAAATTATTACATGTATTTAAATATAGAAACAAATACATTTACATACACTAACACTGGTACACCAGAGTTAATATTACAAGTTGTGGATAAGACATCTGGTAACCCAGTAACTAGTATAACAGGTCTAGATTATGTAACAGTAACAGATGGCAAAAATACTTCAATATCAGGGTTTGATATCACAAACAAAGAAGGTTTAATAGCATTATTCTCAAACAAAGAAATAAGTGCATCACCAAAAACTATTGAAGAATACACAATTACAATAACATTAGTAAATCATAGTTTTGACCAAAATGCTAATACAGGTAAGAGTTTTAGTGGTAAATTAATTATTCAAAAAGAAAAAATAGTTCAAACAGTAGCAAATATTTGTAAAAATGGACAAAGTTTAAGTTCATGTATAGCAGCAATGGATGGAATTGATGAAACACTATATCATCATGATGCAAACCTAACAAATGGAGCAGGAGACAATTCATATAGATATGCCGGGGCAAATCCAAATAACTATGTATGTTTCGGTTCAGATGAAGTTACATGTCCACATGAAAATCTATACAGAATAATAGGAGTAATAGATAGTAAAGTAAAATTAATATCAGCAGATGGAGCAACAATAGATATGCTTGGAACAGATGAAGGATATGCAAAAACATATCAAGAAGCAATGAGTAGTATTTTAGAATTAGCGCAATCATATTACAAAGGAAACGGAGACTTAACAAAAATAGGTTCATATAAATGGAATAAAACAGCAGATAATACATGGAGTACAAGTACAACTAATACAATAAATTTAAATAATAATTTCTTAACGTATTTAGATAGCAAAAATGCAAAATGGAAAACTATGATAGCAGACACAACATGGTATGTGGGTGGAATGACTTATGAAAATGGAGTACTATCAAATGCAAAAACAGCATATAACTACGAAGTCGGAGCAAATAAAGATGCAACAACAACGGTAACATCCAAAATAGGATTAATGTATGTAAGTGAATATTACTATGGAGCAACTCCAGATTATTGGATGTTGCCAGGATTTGATGAAAATGGACATCAAAATGAGGATCAAACTGCATGGATTGGAGAAGATTATAGTAAAGCTTATAATAATAATTGGATGAGTACAGGCTTAGACGAATGGACCCTTTCGCGTGCTTCTGTTGGTTCCGGCGATGCGTTTGGTGTTGATCCTGGTGGCAATGTTGGCGGCGCCGATGTTGACCGCTCGAGTGGGATTGCGTTGCGCCCGTCTTTCAGTCTTTCATCTTCGATAAAATTTACATCGGGTGAAGGCACAGCCGTAAACCCAATCCGAATAAAATTGTGATTTGCCCCCATTAACTTAACTGTGTCTATACAACTTTACAATATATTTTGTAAAGTTGTTTTAAATATTTAGTTATTTTATTTACTTTCTTTGAATATATGATAAAATAGTCCTTCCTAGGAGGAAAAATTATGAATATAATAGATAATCTATCAAAACATTTAAAGGAGGTAACAGGTATGAATAATGAATACTTTGTATTAATTATTATATCAATAATAGTTATTATTGGAATAAAAGTAATAAATAAAATAATAAATAAGATATATAGACTTGATGAACATAGTGGTAAAAATATGTTTACCTTTAGAGAAAGAACTAATATATTTGCAAATATCATAATAGTTATATTATTATTTTCTATCTGGGAAGGACACTTAAAAAATATAGTAACAATTATATCATTTGTAGTAGGGGCAACAACTCTAGCAATCAGAGAAGTAATACTTAATTTAACAGCAGGTTTATATATAAAGGTATCAAAACCATTTAAAGTAGAAGATAGAATAGAAATAGATAATATAAAAGGTGATGTTGTATTAATAAGTGCCTTAAGTTTTAAAGTATTAGAATTAAAAGATAGACTTAATGGTGAACAAAGTAGTGGTATTATAGTAAATATACCAAATTCTAAGATATTTAGTAATAGTTTAAAAAATTATACAACTGCTTTTAAATATATATGGAGTGAACTGGTAATACCAGTGTCTATAGATAGTGATATAAATAAAACAAAAAGAATACTTTATAGTATTGTAAATAAAAATGAAGTAATTAAATCTATACCAAAGAAAATGGATAAAGCAATAGATGAATCAAAAGGACAATATAGAATATATTATAATAATTTAAAACCCATAATATATACAGAATATAAAGATAATCATATAGAATTTACAATAAGATTTTTAGTACATCCCAAAAAAGAAAGAAATGTAATTAATGACTTATGGATAAAAATACTTGAATGTAATAAAGAAAGTGTAATTAATTTATATAAAGCTTAAAAATTAGTGATTTTTTATAATAACTTTGATATAATTAAATGGGGTATTTAAATGGAAAAAAATATAAAGAAAATATTAGAGACTTTAAACAAAAATAATTATCAAGCATATTTAGTTGGTGGTTATGTGAGAGACTTTTTGCTTGGCATTAATTCTTTTGATGTTGATATAGCAACAGATGCACTTCCAAAGGATATACATAGAATATTTAATAGTAGTAAAAGTAACTATGGCAGTGTTAATTTTTTAATGGGAAAATATAATATAGATATTACAACATTCAGAGAAGATTTAAATTATGTAAATAGGAAACCAAGTACAGTAAATTACATAACTAGTTTAGAAAAAGATTTAACAAGAAGAGATTTTACTATAAATGCAATATGTATGAATAAAGATGGTAAAATAATAGATCCGATGCATGGTTGTGATGATTTAGATAAAAGATTAATTCGTATGATTGGCGATATTGATACAAAACTTAAGGAAGATCCTTTAAGAATAATGCGAGCAATTAGATTTAGTGCAATACTTAATTTTGATATCGAAGAAAATCTATATGAAAAAATAAAAGAAAATAAAGATTTAGTTAAAACATTATCATCTTCTAGAATAAAAGAAGAACTAGATAGAATATTTATGTCTAAAAACTTTAAAAAAGCAATTGATATATTTAAAGATACTAAAATAAATGAAGTATTAGGTATTGATTTTGGTGCTATTAACTATGTAGATGATCCAATTGGTATGTGGGCTCAAGTAAAAGTTTCAAATATACCATTTACAAATGCTGCAAAAGGGAATATAATAAAAATTACCGAGGTATTAGACTTTGGTAGAATTAATAATGAAATATTATATAAATATGGGTTATATGTATCAATGACTGCAGGTAAAATACTTAATATAAACCCTAAAAATATAACAAAAATGTATAATAAATTACCTATTAAATCAAGAGAAGATATTGATATAGATACTAAGTATATCTCTGATAATTTTGGAACAGGTAAAATAATTGGTTCTATTTATCAAGATTTAGAAAGCTCTATTTTAAAAGGTAAAATAAAAAATAAGAAAAAGGAAATAATAAAATATTTAAATGAAAGGAAGTGAAAATTATGTTTAAAGATAATAAAAAGTTAGTGGCAGAAACAATATTTATCAAAGAAGCATTAAAACTAAATTTATCTTTAAATGAATTTTTACTTTTATTATATTTTGATAATTCATATGATTCAGTATTTGATATAGCACTTTTATCAAAAACATTAAATATGAGTGAAGAACAAATTTTATCAGCATATGGATCATTAATGGCAAAAAAACTAATTAAAGTCGTAGCTATCAAAGATGGATATGGCAAAGTAATTGAAAAAGTATCCTTAGATAATTTTTATAATGAAATAAAAACTGAATATAAAACAAAAGAAGAAGAAACAAAGAAAGAAGATATTTATTCAATATTTGAAAAAGAATTTGGAAGAACACTATCAAGTATGGATTATGAAATAATAAATGCATGGATAGATAATGGTTTTAGTGAAGATTTAGTTATTGCAGCCTTAAAAGAAGCAGTTTATAATGGAGTGCCAAATTTAAGATATATAGATAAAGTATTATATGAATGGAATAGAAAAGGTATAAAAAAACCAACTGATATTAAAAAACAATTAGAAAGTATTCCAGAAGCTCCGGTATATGAAGCAAGTATTATGGATTTTGATTGGTTAAATGAAAAGTGAATTTATATTAAATGAGTTAGATAAATTATATCCAGAAGCTAAATGTGAACTTAATTATAATAAAGATTATGAACTACTAATAGCAACAGTTTTATCAGCTCAATCAACAGATAAAAGAGTAAATGAAGTAACTAAAGTATTATTTAGTAAATATGATATATTTAGTTTATGTAATATAGATTTAAATACTTTAGAAACTATTATATATCCAGTTGGTACATATAAGAAAAAAGCTATATTTATAAAAAATATAGCAAATTCATTAGTTTTAGATTATAATGGAATAGTTCCAAATAATAGAGATTATTTAGAAAATTTACCCGGGGTAGGTAGAAAAACATGTAATGTTGTTTTATCAAATATTTATAATGTTCCTGCAATAGCAGTGGACACTCATGTAAAAAGATTATCTAATAGATTAGGTTTAAGTAATAGTACTGATGTATCTATTATAGAAAAAGATTTAATGAGAGTATTTCCTAAAGACAAATGGAGTAAACTCCATCATCAATTAGTTTTATTTGGAAGATATAAATGTAAAAGTATAAAACCAGAATGTAATAATTGTCCATTTATAGGTATATGTAATTATAACAAGGTAGATAAAATTTAACCTTGTTTTTTTGTGGGAAAAATCGAAAAGTGGGTGCAAAAAGGTGTAAGTTGGAACAAAAAAGTCCCTGCAAAAAGGTGTAAAATGTGATAAA
>CAKOKR010000041.1 GCA_934095965.1 uncultured Bacilli bacterium | reverse complement strand
CCGAAGCCTCTATTCCGAAGCCTCTATTCCGAAGCCTCTATTCCGAAGCCTCTATTCCGAAGCCTCTATTCTAATAAGAATTATATCATATTGGGTTGACCAGTGCAACCCCTTTTTTAACCTTTTTTCAACAATATATGCTAAGTCATTTTAACATCGAATTCATAATCAAATGCTTTTAATCTATTCATTATTTTTGCTAGTGTTTCTACTTTTCCTTTTGTTCTTGGTCTATATGGTCTGCAAGTTATTATTTTAAATCCTGCATCTTTTGAAAATTGCATTGTTTTTGAATTTATTACTACTTCACTAAAATCACTTTTGGTTCTATCTACGACTGTTTTCATATTATCAAATAGTATTTCTTCTGTTGTTCCACCAAAATATTTGAATGAATTTATTAAACATTTAAATAATGTGTTTTGTGTTTGATCAAATGTTAACTCAATATATTTATATCTTGAATGTCCAAATACTATCAAAAATATGCTAACTACATATTCATTTCCAATTCTATCATGAAGTTTCATTTTTTCTTTCCAATCTACTTGGGCTTGATATTATTTTATAGTTTCAAACCGTATTGTTAAATTAGATATTATATTTTGTTTTTTACTTGAAACATATCTATTAACAATTCCATATTTTCCTTGATAATTATATTTTGTTTTTAAAAGTAAATATATGCCTATTGATGATATATTGTTATTTTCTATTTTTTCATCAATTATATTTTTGTATGGATCTAGTATATAGTCTAAGTTTTCTTTCTTTTTTATATTTTTCTGGATTAAGTCTTTTATCAATGGTTCTCCAACAACAACCATACTGTTTTGCTAATGCTGTTTTATTCACTTTTTTACCTCATAACATTAGTTTTTCAATTGTAATATCTTTTCTCACACTTATATCAACTCCTTATCTATTATAAGATAAATCTGCTTCTTCTTTTTGTATCATCATATTAGCATTAAAATTCTTATCACTATTATTTGATTGATCTGCATCTAAATTAATAAATGTTACTTTTATTTTCCAATCTTCTTGTTTTTTACCATTATCACTTGATGTAACTTCGATTGTCTTATTATCCGCTAAAGTAATAACACCACTAAATTCTGTTATATCAAAACCTTTAAAAGTATTACCATCATTATCTGTTACATCAATTGCATTACCCAAATCAGGAAGTGTTGTTAAAACCCCATTAGGTCCTTCTACAGATAAAACTAATTCTGCTTTTTTATCACTAGTTGTATATTTAAATTCATTTTTAGTTACTACTACATACGCATAATAATTCATTTTAGCTAAATTAGTCTTGTTGTTTGCTTTTAGAATTGCTGATGCATTCGTAGCCCCTTCTAAATTACCTTTACCTTGGGCAAAATTAAATTGATTTGGATTAAGAGTTATATCTTCTCCTATATTAAAAGATAATTCATCAACTGAATAAGTCTTAACTTTTAAATCAACTTTTCCGCCATTACCATATTGAGTTTGAAAATATGCAAAACTTATACCCACAACAAAAAGAAAAAGAAGACCCACTATTATACTAATATATAACTTATTTTTATTATTATTTCCATCTAGTTTCATTGGTCACTCCATTCTATTTTATCATATCAAGTATTTCTTCTTTAGTTTTAAATCCAATAGATTTTTTTATTTCTTTTCCCCCATCAAATAATATTAATGTTGGTATACTCATAATACCAAAACTTCTTGACAAATCTCCAAAAAAATCAACATTAACCTTTAATATATCAATATCTTTGATATCTTCTAAAATAGGCATAAGTCTTTTACAAGGACCACACCAATCAGCATAAAAATCAACTAATATTCTTCCCTTTATTAATTCATCAAATTCACTTTCATTTTCTAAATATTTAACCATACTAACCTCCTACTTCAACGTTATTTTTAAATACAATTTTTTTATCATCTATAAGTTTTTGTGCATCTCTCTGATCAATTAACTTATAATATATTAATGTATGTAAAACTTTTAAATTTGCTTTTTCTATATCATCTTCAGTCTTAACATCTTTTAAATCATTATTTATCTCTTCTAAAGCAAGTGTAGTTTTTAAAGCCATTTCTCCAATAATCGGAGTTCGCTCTAACAACACTATAGATGTTTTACTATTCATAACATATTCTTCTGTAGCAGGTATATGAATAAATATAAAAGAAACTAAATAAGCAACAATTATACCTTCAATTAAACCAAGTATAGCACCTAATATCTTAGATGGTATAGCTAAAATAATAGTCATCTTTAATATTTTTTCAATAAAACCTGATAAAGAAAGTAATATATTTAATATACAATATAAAATAACAAATATAAATATAAATGATATCATTTCATACATTAATATATTAATTGATGATATACCATTAAATATACCACCAAAATTAAAGAATGGTAAATGTTCCATTAAAATCTTAGCCAAATAATCTTTAAAGACATATGAAATAACCAAAACAGCTATTGTACCAACCAAAGATACACCAGTTTTAATAACCCCTCTTTTAAAACCATAAACCCCATAAAATAATACTATTAATATTAATATCGCACTAAACATACTCATTTTTATCTACTCCTTATATTAATTATATTATAAATATTCCCAAAAATAAAGTTAAAATTACTAATTTATAGACAATTTACTAAAACTTGTGTTAAAATAAATTAGAAAGGAAAAAAATTATGACAATAGTATTCAAAGTAAGTGACAATATAAAACCTAAAATAATTAAGTATTATGAAAACCTAAAAAGGGATAAAACACCTCCCTATGCTATATTTCAAGCTGAAGAAGCTGGAACTATTATAACCATGTATGAATCTGGTAAAATTATGTTTCAAGGAATATCTGCTGATATTGATGCAAGAATATGGATTGAAATGGAAAAAAAATATAATGATAGAGACATAGACATAAAAACTGGTAAAGAAAAAAGTAAAACAAAAAGCGATACCCCAAAGAAAAATTATAACAAATATAACACAATTGGTTCTGATGAAGTTGGAACTGGTGACTACTTTGGACCAATCGTAGTTTGTGCAACATACGTATCAACTGATAAACAATCACTTCTCCATGATTTAAAAGTAATGGACTCTAAAAAAATAACTGATGATAAAATAAAGAAAATCGCTCCAATTATAATGAAAGAAATTCCCTATCAAGCATACATACTAACAAATAAAGAATATAATGCATTAAATCATGATGAAGTAAACATGAACAAAGTAAAAGCAATACTTCACAATAAAGTATTAACTGGTCTAAAGAATAAAAATTATCCATATGACTTAATCGTAGTTGATCAATTTACTACACCAAAAAGTTATTATAATTATTTAATAAATGTTCCAAATAAAGTAACAGATATAACATTTACACCAAAAGCTGAAGATCAATGTCTAAGTGTTGCATGTGCATCAATCATAAGTAGATATATATTCTTGCGAGAAATGTATAAAATGAGTGAAGAACTAAATCAAGAAGTACCAAAAGGTGCAGGTCCAAGTGTAATAGAATTTACTCAAAAACTAGTAAAAGAACAAGGTATAGATATTTTAAATAATTATGTAAAATTAAACTTTCAAACAACAAACAAAATAAAAGAATAACTATGGTTATATCTTTTTTTAATATAAATAACAAAAATACAAAAAACTGATAGAAAATTATCAACTTTGAACTATGACATTTCCATCAGTTTCTATAATAACATTCCTAAATTATATATTTGCGTACGCTATGCCTGCATTTGGCAGACATGGCTTTAAATTGTTCTTACATAGTTTTTTACACTTACTTGACACTGCACAATTTTACACCCCGCATGCCTAGACCTTACCTACGGACAGTTTTTATAAATTAAAAATTTGATATAACTATCATGTTATATCAAATCATTCTAAAACTCTTTAAAAATGGCAACTCTAATGTTAAAATAATAATATACCAAAAATATAAAAAGGAGTTGCCATGAATAAATTATATAACACTCAAGAAAAAATTACAAATGAAATTCGAGAATTTTTAAAAAATATTATTCCAAACTTAAGAAAAACTCAATTAAATATTATTCCAGAAGTTTTATTTTGGATGATTGCTTCTAAATCTGTTGTATCTACAGATATTGCAAAATGTCTAAAAAATGAATTTTCTTATGTTCAATTAGAATCAGTTCAAAGAAGAATTCGTAGATTTTTTAATAATGATTTATTTGATTCAGAAGCCTTTTTTAACGCTTTAATTACTTATGTCATTTCTAAATATAATAAAAAACATAAAGACAATAGAATTCATATTACTTTTGACCATATGTTTTCTCATGATAATTATGTTACCCTCATGTTTACCTTGAGAGTTGATAAACAAGGTATTCCCATTTGGTTTAAATCTTTTAAACAAGAATACATTAATAAAGAAGTTTCACTTGAAAAAGGTGGTACCATCGTCTTTAATGAAACTTTAATCATTGAAGGAATTAAGCATGTTTCTACCTTATTTGGTGGAAAATTTGTTTTAATTTTTCTAGCTGATTGATGGTTTAATTCTGAAAATATATTAAAGACAATTACATCTTTAGGTCATACTTACTGTATAAGACCATAACAAAAACATTAAGATTTTTTCTTATGACAAAAAGGAAGGACTTAAAATCTGAAAATGACTTTATGACTTACCATCACACAAATATCATGCTATTGTTCATAAAGATATTGAACTATATGATTCAAAATATAAAACAAATATTGTAATTAGTAAATATTTAAATACTAAAGATCCTTGGATAATTGTAACTAACAAAGATGTTGAACATGCCATTCAAAATTATCCTCATCGTTTTGGTTCTATTGAATGTGTTTTTAAAAATCAAAAAAGAAATAAACTTTATTTAGAAGCTATTAACAATGCAAATGAAAAAGCATACAACACTATGTACACTATGGCTTGTACTGTTATTCTTTTTCTAACAATTATTGGTGCAGATTATTCTAAAAATACTAAATGTTATAAAAATGAAAAAAAGTTACACATAAAGTGTATAAAGATAAAGGAAAAGTACGAGTTATGTCATTATTTAAAATTGGTTTAACACTATTTCATCGAGCCATAAACTCAACCAAATATATTAGATTACCAATAAAATTTATTCT
>CAKOKR010000040.1 GCA_934095965.1 uncultured Bacilli bacterium | reverse complement strand
ACAAGGAGGTAACATAACTGAAGTAAGTTTAAATAGTTGTGCCAAAATAAAACTTACTAGTACAAGTAATGTTAATTTATCAAGTAGTTATCCAATGTCAAGAAACAAAGGATTACAAGCAACACCATATAAATTTACAGTAACTAGTTATTGTGATTCATATGTAGGTTTTAATTTGTATGTAGTTACTTTAAGCACAAATACAATAGATGCAAAATATGTAAGATATATATTAACGGAAACAGGTACAAAGAATGTAATACAAGAAGGAATATTGTTATCTGCAACAAATGGAGTAAGTGATTTTACTGATACTGAAAAAACAGAATTAAATACTGGTTTAAAAGGAACCTATGGTAGTATTTATAAAATACATAGTGAAAATATTCCTTTAAAAGGAAATAAAAGTTATGACTTATATTTATTCTTAGATGGAGATGTAGCTGATAATAGTACTATGGGCAAGACATTTAAAGCAGGAGTTGCTGTTAAGTCATATGAAAGAGAAAAAGATGTATTGTTAGCAGATTATGTAAAGTCACTATATACAGGAACCCAAGGGACTAATAATATTTATTATCATGATGCAAACTTAACAAATGGGGCTGGAGATAATTCATATAGATATGCTGGTGCAAGTGATCAAGTAAATAACTATGTATGTTTTGGAAGTACACAAAGCCCATGTCCAGCTGATAATCTATATAGAATAATCGGAGTATTTGGTGATAAAGTAAAACTAATCAAACCAGATTATGCAACAAGTGCATTATTAGGTACAGATGGAGATTATAAAGAAAAATATTCTTATAATTCTTCATATTATAAAGGAAATAATTTAGCCAATATAGCAGGATATACATGGAATAAGTCTAATCAAAATACATGGAGTTTATCAAATTTAAATAAAACAAATTTAAATACAAATTTTATAACAAATATAGGAGCTGACTGGGCAGCCAAAATAGCAGAAACAACATGGAAAGTTGGAGGAAATACATTTGCAAATATAGCAAATACATCAGCCAAAAAGGCATATCAAAATGAAATAGTGAATCCTGTAACAACAAATAGTCAAGATAATAAGACAGAATATAGTGCAAAAATAGGATTAATGTATGTAAGTGACTATATGTATGCAGCACCACAAGATAAGTGGACATTAGTAGGAAATCATTCAAGCGGAAATGATTATAGAACCGCCACAAGCGTCAATTGGATGTATATGGGACTACATGAATGGACTATTTCCCGTTATTCGGACACTTCGAACAATGCGTTCTATGTGAATAACGCCGGCCCTGTGAGTTTCTCCAATGTTGGCGACGATGCGTTCGGTGTTCGCCCAGTCTTCAGTCTCACATCTTCCGTGAACTATGCATCGGGAAGCGGCACAGCCGCTGATCCAATCAGAATAAACTAGGATCGGACATGCCTGCCAGAGTGCTACCGCGTGCTAGGTCAGGCGGGGTGCAAAATAAATGTGCTGAGTTATCAACAAAAATATGTAAAATAATGGGCATTTAATGGTAGTTTAGTTAATGTAAGACCCATGGAAGTACGGGTAATCTTGTGGATAAATTTCCCATAATTAGACCCAATTAGAGTAAACTAATGCTTCAGGAAAGACAAAATCATTAATAGAATAGAAAGGAACTAACATGAATAAAAGATATTTACCAATAGGTAGTGTAATAAAACTTAAAAATAATAATAAATCAATAATGATAACAGGTTACTATTCTGTAGAATATGCTAGAGATTTAGAAATATATGATTATTCTGGTTGTGCATATCCTGAGGGAGTAATGATTAAAAGTAGTTGTTGTTCATTTAATCAAAGTGATATTAAAGAAGTATTGTTTGAAGGTTATAAAACAGATGAATATAAGACTTTAACTAATGGGTTAAATGAAATAGATGAAGAGATTATGACAGGTGGCGAGCCACAGGAGATTGTATTAGATGAGTTAGATAGCGATAAAGAAAAGGAAAAAGAAGATAAATCATTTAAACATTATACTTTTGATGAAAATGGAATATTGATTAAATAGAGCGAAAGCTCTTTTAATTTTGGAAAAAATATAGTAATATATATGCGTGGTGATAAATGTGAAGAAAGTATTAGTTACTGGCGGAGCCAGAGGGCTTGGTAAAAGTATTTGTCATATGTTTGATAAACATGGTTATATGGTTATAATTAATTATAACCATAGTGAGGCTGATGCTATTAAGTTAAGAGATGAACTTAATAATGCTTTAATATATAAGGCAGATGTATCTAATGAAGAAGAAGTTAAGGATATGTTTGAAGCAATAAAAAAAGATGTTGGTAATATAGATTGTATTATAAATAATGCTGGTATATGTAAAGATAATATATTAATGGATAAAGATAGTGATGAATTTTTAAGTGTTTTAAAAACTAATTTGGTTGGTACTTTTTTAGTATGTAAATATGGAAGTAAGCTAATAAATGAAGGAAATATTGTAAATGTTGCAAGTAACAATATATATAATGGAAGTTATATAGAAAGTGTTGATTATGATGCTTCTAAAAGTGGGGTTGTAAGTCTTACACATAATTTTGCTAAAGAGTTTGCACCATTTATTCGTGTTAATGCTGTTGCACCAGGTTGGATTGATACTGACATGAATAAAGATATGATGACTTCTTACAAGAAAAGTGAAAGTGACAAGATTTTACTTGGACGTTTTGCAAATGCAAATGAGGTTGCTGATGCTATATATTTTCTTGCTAGTAATACATATGTAAATGATTGTATATTAAAAATAGATGGAGGAATTAAATAATGGATGATATATTTAAAAAAATAGATGAAGTGTGTTTAGAAAATAGTAAGAAGGTACTTAATGCTTTTTGGAAAGAAAATTTAAGTGAATCTGATTTTAATAGCACAACTGGATATGGTTATGGAGATGTGGGTAGAGATAAAATAGAAAGAATTTATTCAGATATATTTAAAAGTGAAGCATCACTTGTTAGAAATCAATTTATATCTGGAACACATGCAATATCTACATGTTTATTTGCATTACTTAGACCTGGGGATATATTATTATCTATTACTGGTAAACCATATGATACACTAGATAGCATAATTGGTTTTAATGATAATAAGTCTAGTTTAAAAAGTTTTGGTATTGGTTATAGACAAGTTGATTTAATAGATTCTAATTTTGATTATGAAAATATAAAGAAATTGTTAGAAAGTGAAAAAATAAAAGTAGTAGAAATTCAACGTTCAATTGGGTATAGTAATAGAAATACTATTTCAATTGAGAATCTAGAAAAAGTAATCAAGTTTATTAGAAGTATTGATAAAGATGTAATAGTTATGGTTGATAATTGTTATTGTGAGTTTGTGGGAGTAAAGGAACCTATTGAAGTTGGAGCAGATATATGTGTTGGCTCATTAATTAAGAATCTTGGAGCTGGTATAGCTGAAAATGGAGCTTATATCACTGGAAGAAAAGATTTAATTTATTTATGTAGTGAAAGATTAAATATGCCTGGGGAAGCTTGGGATGTTGGTCCAAGTTTAAATGCTAATAAAATGTTTTTGAAGGGTTTATATTTTGCTCCATCAGTTGTTGCTAGTGCTCTAAAAACTAATGTGTATGCAGCATATAAATTGGAAAAAATGGGTATTCTGGTATCTCCAAAGTATAATGAAGAAAAGAGTGATATAGTATTAAAGGTTATATTTAATGATAAAGATAAGTTGATTAAGTTTGTATCTTTAATACAAAAAAATAGTGCAGTAGATGCTTCTGTTTATCCAGTTCCATCAAAAATGCCTGGATATGATGATGAAATAATTATGGCTTCGGGGTCATTTACTCAAGGTTCATCAATTGAGTTATCATGTGATGGACCAATAAGAAGTCCTTATATTGCATATTTACAAGGTAGTTTAACATTTGAATATGGTAAAATTGCTATTGATAATATTATAAATGAGTTAAAAGAAAGTTAGATTTAGGTCTAATTTTTTTATTTTGATATTATTTATGTAAATAAGTTTACTCAAACGACAATAGCAACTATGCCAATTTAAAAAATTACCCCCCTTTTTTGCAAAAAGAAGCTTTGTAAATAGGGTACATATGCAAAAAAGCCTCGAAAAAATGACAAATTTGCGGTTTGCCATGATTTAACTAGTTTTAGTATAATGCACTACAAGGAGGAAAAATTTATGAAAATTTATAAAGGTAATTTTAGTTTAATGCGAGATAAGCCTTTTAAGAAGCTATTTAATGATAAAGAAATATTTTCTGACTTTATAAAAAGTGCATATGATTTTTTAAAAATTGATGATGATTTTCACTTAGATAGTTTAAATAGTCAGGTACTCATTTCAGGAGATAACATTAAAGTAAAGGACTTCTTTAGTGATGTGTTTGCAGTAGCTGGAGATAGAATCATAATTTTAGAGGCTTATAACAGTTACAAAATTTACGAAGAGAGAAAGTCATTTTGTTATGCATCTAGGGTGTATGGAAGCCAACTTATGGAAAAAGAGTTTTATGATTCTACGAAGAGAGTGCTTTGTATTAATATTGTTAATGGTAAATCTAAATTAGGAAAAACCAAGATGGTAGAAACATATCGAATGAGTGATGGAATAGAAATATTAGAAAGTGATCCGATAATATTTGTAACGATATATCTTGACAATATTCGTAATAAGCTGTATACTCAAAGTGAACAGAAATTTATTAGGTATTTAAGAATACTTGCATCAACAACTGTAGAAGAAGTAAAGAAAATAGCGGGAGGAGATAAGATAATGAATAAAACAGTAAAGTTTATTAATAAGTTTTTTACAATGCCAGGGAATACTAGAAAAGATAGAATAGAAAGTGATTTAGAGACAGCACGACATTATGGAAAAAAGGAAGGCGTTGCTATTGGTGTAGAACGTGGAAAAAAAGAAGGTATTGCAATTGGTGAAAAAAATGGTGAAATAAACAAAGAAAACCAAATAATAAATAACTTATATTCTAAAAATTATAGTATTCAAAATATATCTGATACATTAGATATACCGGTAGAAGAAGTGCAAAGAAGATTAACGCTTAAGAAAAAATAAGGGAGTTGAAATAAAATGAACAAATCTTTTAATAAAACAGTAAAGTTTATTAATAAGTTTTTTACAATGCCAGGGAATACTAGAAAAGATAGAATAGAAAGTGATTT
>CAKOKR010000039.1 GCA_934095965.1 uncultured Bacilli bacterium | reverse complement strand
TCTCCTTATTTAAATTATAACAAAAATAAAAGTAGATCACATTCTTTTTTTGTGTCTACTTTTATTTTATCACTTCAGAATTTAAATTCCAGTCTTCTTTTTTAGTTGCCATATATAGAGCTGGCTTCACTCACTTTTTTATTTCAACTTAAATTAGTTGTAATATTAATATATCATAAATTTTTTACGTTTATCTAGTGTAAACAGATATTTTATTAAATAATTGTATTGACAACTACTATATAAAGTTTTATACTGAAGGTGCAATTGCAAAGAAAAAGCCTTTCCCACTCCGCACTTGGAGAGGGGACGGCTTTTTTTATACTTTTATTTAAATTTACCTTTCATAACAAACTCAAGATAGTGATCTGCACAAAGAGGAATATATTCTACTTCATCATTTGCTCCATCAATCACTACTTCTTTTCCTGATGCACTATACTTTCCATTTACTCTTCTTGCATTAAACATAGCAACTTTACCACATACACAGTTAACTGTTAATTCATGTTTTTCATCAGCTCTTGCAAATAGTTGTTCTGAGCCTTCGAATAAATTACCTTTAAAATTACTTTTTAAGCCATAACAGATAACTGAAATATTAAACTTGTGAGCAATAAACCATAATTCATTAATTTGTTCTTTACTTAAAAACTGTGCTTCATCCACCAAAATAAATTCTGCATACATAAATTTATTCATATATTTTTTACTTAATAAATTGGCACTTTTAGGTATAAGTAAATCAACTTTAATATTTTCACCAATTCTATTTACTACGGTATTACTTCCCTTTGTATCAACCTTTGGTTTTAAAACTACTAAATTTATTAAATACTTTGAATAATTATAATGATCTTGCAATAACTTTGTTGTTTTACCTACTGCCATTGTTCCATAATAAAATGTTAAATTTGCCATACTACCCACCTACATCAATTTCTTTAAAAAACTTTTACTATTTAAATATAATCCTGTATATCTTTCATAATATAAATCTATATATTTATTAATTGTGTTTTTAGTTTCATCATCTACTTTTATTTCTTTTATAGAATCTATATTTATATAATAATACATTCTTATCATTTTAATTATTTTTTTACTTACAATTATTTCATTTGTTAAACAATTTATACATATATAACCACCTTTGTCAGGATCAAATGTTGCAATATCTTTTTTACTTTTACATAATACACATTCATCTAAATTAAATAAGACACCTAAGTATTCTAAATATTTTATTTCTAAGATATTTGTTAAAACTACTGGATCTAATCCTTGTGATAGTTTTAATACTACTTTTATAAAATCATCATATATTTTATCATATTCTATACTTTGTTTTAAAACTTGTTCAGTTAATTCTGTTAAATACGACAAAAAACTAACCAAAAGAATATCACTTTTGATAAGTTTTAAAGGGTTAATAATATCAGCACTTATTAAGGTAGATAGTTTATTTTCTTTATACATTATATTAAATCTAGTATAATTTAATTTCATTGTTGCTACTCTATTTTTATTCTTTAATTGCTTTGCACCTTTACACATTATACCAATAACTCCATATTCTTTTGTAAAAACATTAATTATTTTACTTGTCTCACCATATGGAATTTCACTTAATACAAAACCATCTACTTCAACATTCATGTTAATCCTTCTTTTCTAGTTCTTTGTAACGAAGATAATCTTCAACTTTACCAGATTCTTTAAACTTTTCCCAAGCTTCTTCTTTATTCATATTTATCACCTAATTATATATTGGGTGATTTAAATTTATTTTATTCAACATTATCTATAAAACCTAAATCTATTAAATATCTTTCTTTATCTTTCCAATTTTTAATCGTTTTAACATAGGTTTCTAAATATACTTTTTTACCAACTAGTTCTTTTTCTATTTCACTTCTTGCAAGTGTTCCTACCATTTTTAATCTACTTCCATTTTTACCAATGATAATTCTTTTGATATTATCTCTATCAACAATTATATCAACACTAATATTTACAATATCTTTTTTTTCTTCATAACTTGTTGTGTAACATGTAATACTATGAGGTATTTCATCTTCAGTTACTTGAAGTAATTTTTCACGAACTATTTCACTTGCCATAAATTTAATGCTACTTGATGTATAATATTCTTCAGGGAAATACCTTACTTCATCATGTAAATATTTTTTTATAACACTTATTAAATGATCAACATTATCATTTTTTAAACCAGATGTTGGCACTACTTCTACGAATGGATAAATATCTTTGTATTCACTGATTGTTTTAAATAATTTTTCTTCAGATATTGCATCTATTTTATTTAAAACAAGAATAACTGGTACATCACTATTTTTAAGTAAATCAAGAATGAATTTATCACCTTTACCTATACCTGATGCAACATCAACTACAAAAAGAATTAAATCAACATCTTTTGCTTGAGCAAGTGCTTCTTTATTTAAAATTTTACCTAATCTATTGATTGGTTTATGAATACCTGGTGTATCCACAAATACTATTTGAGTATCTTTATCATTATATATACCTTGAATTATATTTCTTGTTGTACCTGATACATCACTAGTTATAGCTACCTTTTTATCAATTATTGTATTAATTAAAGTACTTTTTCCAACATTAGGTCTACCTATGATACTTACAAAACCACTTTTCATAATAACCTCTTAGAATAATGCTATAATCTTAGGAACAAAGATAAAACAACATATGATAAATACCATAATACTACTTACAAATGCTGCAGCACTTCCACAATCTTTTGCTACTTTTGCAAGAGGATGAATTTCTTTTGTTACTAAGTCTACGGTTGCCTCAATTGCTGTATTAAGAAGTTCAACTGCTAAAACTATAACTAATGCTATAACTATAATTGCCCATTGAATAAAACTAATTTTAAGTGCAAAACCTAAAATAACTATAATTATGGTACACATTGCATGTAACCATAAACTTTGTTCATTTTGATATGCATTAACTAGTCCATCTACTGAATACTTAATACTATTTAAAAATCTTTTAAAGCTCATTTTTTTGTGTTCTTTTTGTTTCTTCGAATTCATTTAATACCAACTCCTGACGTCTAAACATTTCTTCTTCTTCCTTTTTACCTAGTGTGTGGTCATATCCAAGTAAATGTAATATGCCATGAACTACCAAAAATGATAATTCTCTAGTTTCGCTATGTCCATATTCTATAGCTTGTCCCTTCATCTTGGGAATACTTACAAATATTTCTCCAAGCATACGTATGCCTATATCAATATTTTCATTATCTTCATATGCAAACGATAAAACATCAGTTGTTCTATCTATGCCACGATATTTTTTATTTAATTCATGCATTTTTTCATCATCAATAAAGATTATTGTTAAAATCGCGTTTTTGATGTGTTCCATTTCAAGACACTTGTCAATAATCTTAGGTAGATAAGAATAATTTAAGTTCTTATCATATTCATTTATTATATCATAGTGATTCAAATTGCTAACACCCCCATCACTTTTAGTACATATAATACCATAATTATTAAAATAATGAAACATAAAATGTTAATTATTCCTTCTTTTTGTAAAACTTTTGGTAAATGATTGTGTATTGCAGTAAGTCCAATGTATAAAAGATAACCTATAATACCACCTAAAACATTTAATATAATATCATCTACATCAAAACTTCTACCGATATTTAATTGAACAAATTCAACTGTTATGGATACTACCAAAGATGTTAAAAATGGTGCTAAACATGTCTTAGGTTTAATATAAGATGATACAATTAAACCAAATATAACAAATGCTAATATGTTACCACCAACATTATATATAAATAAAGAACTACCAAATTTATATCTAAATATTTCTGTAAATGGTACTAAGTTATAGCCACTATTGGTATTTAATTCCACCTTAGTTAAGAGTTGAAATAATAAAAATATGTAAACTATTGAAAGTATACCAAAAAATTCTTTATAAAAGTATACTTTTTCTCTGTGAGTTCTAAGATAAAAAAATCTCATACTTACCATTGTTACAATGAATATAACAAGTACTGGCCAATTACTATTTAAAACATTTTTGATAGTATTTAAAAACATATAAATCAGTCCTTTTTAATCTCTATTTTATTCTGGGCACTAATTAGTTCTTTAACCACTAAAAATACCTCTATATCCATTGTACTATTATTTTTGCTTTTTTTCAAAACTTTTTTATCAATTATACTATCTTTTTTACTTAATTTTTTCTTTAAGCTTTCTTCAGCTTTTTTAACTCCTTCATTTACTACCTCTTCTTCAGTGTATTTTATCCTTTCTTTTTTTATTTCTATATCTTTTTCAATATATAATTTAAAGTTAAATATATCTAATATTTTTTTATATTCTCTAGTAAAATTATCTAATCTATTTTTAAATATATTATGTTTATTATCATTTATTTCATATGTTAAATTATATCTTTTTTTATTTGTTTTTGTATCAATATCTTTTTCCATTGGAATAGATATTTCTACTGTATACCACGTAGTTATATAAATATCTGCTTTAGCACATGTATATCTTTTATCTTCATTATTATAATTAATTATTCCTTTTACTAGAGTGTCTCCTTCTTTTACATAATCATTAATTTGTACTTGTACTTCACCAGATTCTACATATATATCACTTATTACTCCACTTTTTTTAGCGATTATATCACACACACTATTATCTTTATTTATATCAGTTATTATTCTTTCTTCTATTTTTACACTTAACTTTAATCCATTTATTACAAATTCCATCCAATCTAATTTATCGGGATATTTATCTAGTATTTCTTTTCTTATTTTATTTAATTCTTTATAACTTTTCTTAAAATGTAATACTTTTATATCATAGTTATCTAATTCTTCTTTAATTAAGTCTCTGATATCTTTATTTTCATGTATTATTTCTATTTTAAATATCATATTACTTAGAAGTATTAATGTTATAAAACCAATAATTAAACTTATTATAAATATTTTTTCTTTTTTAAAAATATTTATAATGTTACTTATACCAGTTAATTTATGTATGCTAAATTTATAACTAATTAAGTATTTTTTTAAAGTTAAATAATCTTTATAAGTAACATATAAATACACATAATCACTATACTTACAATCATAAATAGTTATATTTAAATTATCTATCTTACTTATTAATTTATAATAATTATTGCATTTAGTTTTAATCCATATTTTATTATTCATAATTAAAACCTACATTCTTTATTTTACCTTTTATTAGTATTTCATTTGGCATCATTTTAGTTATTACTAAATCTTTACCCTTTATTTCAATATTAAAGTTATCTAACTTTAATATTATTAATACACTAGTTAAAGTTAAGAGTTTTTCATAGTTAAAGACATATATGTAATTATCATATATATTAATAAAGTATTTTTTATCATATAAAAAATTAATAAGGTTATCTTTGATATGCATAAGCTTCACCTTATTAATTATATGTTTTATTTAATCAATTAATTAATAGGTCTTACCTACGGACAGTTTTTAAAATACAAAAAAATAGCTATAACATCCTTGCTATATCTATTGTGTATTAAAACTTGTATAAACAACCATTCTTTGATATTATATTATCATCACAAAAAATAAAAGGTGGTTGTTTATGTCTAA
>CAKOKR010000038.1 GCA_934095965.1 uncultured Bacilli bacterium | reverse complement strand
AAGTGGCGGAATAGGTAGACGCACAGGACTTAAAATCCTGCGAGTGTTAAAGCTCGTGCCGGTTCAAGTCCGGCCTTGGGCACCATATTGAAATTAAACTGGGGAGACTCAGTTTTTTTGTATATTAAAATGGTTTTGAACAATATTAATAAGGAGTTGATGTTATGGATAATTTAATAAACTATTTAGATGATATTAAAAACTTAGAGTATACTTTGAATTTGCTTAATTGGGAACTAAGAGTTAATGCACCAGTTGAAAGTAAAGATGATTTAATCGAAGTAATTGGATCTTTAGATGAAAAATTATTTAAATTAAATACAAGCAATGAGTATGAGTCTTTATTAAAGAACGTTATAGAAAATGAATTTGATAATTTATCTGAGATAGAGAAAAGATATATTAAAGATTTATATAAAGATTTAGTTAAATTTAAAAAAATACCTAGTGAATTTTTTGTTAATTATCAAAAGTACCTAAATAAAAGCAATGTTATGTGGGAAAAAGCAAAAGATAATAATGATTATGATATGTTTAAACCATATTTAAAGAAAGTTATCAATTTAACTAAAGAATATTATGGTTATATAAGTGATGGTAAAAATTTATATGATACGATGCTTAATGAATTTGAAAGTGGTATAACAAGTGAAGTAATAGATAAATTATTTAATGAATTAAAGAATGCGTTAATTCCAATTATACCTGGTAAAAAGAATAAGAAAAAATTGTCAATCAAATATAATGAAAGTGAACTTGTTGATACTGCAAAATATTTACTAAATTATATTGGCTTTGATAATAATCGTGGCACTTTAGGTATATACCCGCATGGTTTTACTGAAAAAATTGGTAATAATGATGTAAGAATTGCTTTTAAACATGGTGATGATCCGGTTGATTTTGTTTCCACAATCATTCATGAAGGTGGACATGGTATTTTTGAACAAAATGTAAATAAGACACTTTATAAATACGGAATTGTTAATATTGGTTTATTTGGTTTACATGAAGGTCAATCTAGATTTTATGAAAATATACTTGGTAGAAACAAAAACTTTTGGATACCAATTTATGATGATGTAAAGAAAATGTTAAGGTTAGATGTAAATATTGATGAATTTTGTCAAATGTTAAATACAACAAGTGCTAGTTTAATTAGAACTGAAGCTGATGAACTAACATATGTTATGCATATTATAATAAGGTATGAAATTGAAAGAGATTTATTTAATGACAAAATAAGTGTAGATGAATTACCTAATGTATGGAATGAATTAATGATGAAGTATTTAGGTGTAAAACCTTTGAATGATAGTGATGGAATACTTCAAGATGTTCATTGGTCAGAAGGTGAGTTTGGTTATTTTCCATCTTATTTACTAGGTACCATTTATGATGGAATGTTTTTAGAAGCTTTACAAAGAGATTTAGGTGATGTTAATGAAATACTTAAAAATAAAGAGATTAAGAAAATAACAGATTATTTAATTAAACATATTTATGTTAATGGAGGATGCTATAATTCATTGGAAGTTTTAAACAACATGGGATTTGAAAAAATAGATACTAAACCAATAATTAAATATTTTTTAGAAAAATATGGAAACAGAAACGATTAGGTCTTCTGTTTTTTCTTTTGTTTTGGTATAATTTAAATGTGATGTAGTATGAGTAAAAAGAATGTTAACCTGATTTATTATCTTTTTTGGATATTTATCATTGGTTCAGTATTTGGTTGGGTAGTTGAAGTGATATTTTCTTTTTTGAAAAGAGGTTATTTTATCAACCATTCTGCAGTAGTGATAGGTCCTTTTAATATGGCTTATGGACTAGGTGCCCTAGCTTTATCTGTAATGCTATATAAATATAAGGGCGCAAAATGGTGGAAAATATTTTTGATTGGTTTTATTGGTGGTTCAATTTTAGAATATATAATGAGCTGGGGTATGGAACTCGTTTTAGGTTTTACTGCTTGGGATTATTCTCGAAAACCTTTGAATTTAAATGGTAGAATTTGTGTAAGATATTCACTTTTCTGGGGATTACTTGCAATTGTGTGGATTAATATAATATATCCGAATTTAATAAAGTTAATTGATAAAATTGATAAAGATATAGGTAAATCTATTGCAATAGTTTTAACGGTATTTTTAGTTCTTGATATAATGCTTACTGGTCTTGCCATTAATAGAGCACGTGATAAGGAAAAAGGAATTGATGCAAAATACAAATATGAAGAGGTTTTAGATAAAACTTTTAATAAAGAATATTTAAAGAATATGTACAATAATAGTTGGGGTGATTAAATGAAAATTGTTGTTTTTACATGTAGTACAGGTGGTGGACATAATAGTTGTGCCAAATATATAGCAGAGGAGTTTAATGCAAAAGGTATTCATGCTGATGTAAAAGATTATATGCTTCTTGCTGGAGATAAAGCAAGTGCTAGAGCTGAAAAATTATATTTGGGTTCTACGAAAGGTAATGGTAAAATATTTAAAACAGTTTATAGGCTTGGTGAACTTTATAATAAAACAGGTATAAAGAGTCCTGTGTATGGTTTTAATAAAATGGTTGTTAAAAACTTAGATAAATTTTTAGAAGATAATAGTTATGATTTAGCAATTGGTACTCATGTATTTCCTTGTATGGCTTTAACGGAACTTAAGAAAAAAAGAAATATTAAGTTTATTAATGTTGCTACAGATTATGAATGTATTCCTTTTTGGAATGAAACTAATCCGGATGTATTTGTTATTCCGAGTGATAAATTAATAAATAGATTTGTGGAAAAAGGGATAAATAAAGATATTTTGTTACCTATAGGTATACCTGTTGCATCAAGTTTTTTTAAAGTTAATAATGATTTAAATCTACCAAATGATAAAGATATCGTTTTACTTACATCTGGTAGTATGGGTTTTGGTGAAATGGAAGAATGTGTTAAAAAAATTCTTGATAATATTGATGCATATTTAGTGGTTGTATGTGGAAGTAATATTGAACTTAAAAATAAATTAGATTCTATAGATAATGATAATTTAATAGTAAAAGGTTTTATTAATAATATGAATGAGTATATGAATAGAGCTAGTGTTATCGTGGCAAAACCTGGAGGACTTACATCAACTGAGATAACTATGATGAGAAAACCATTTGTGTTAATGATGCCAATACCTGGTGTTGAAAATTACAATGCTTCATTTTTTGAAAATAATAAAATGGCAGTGCGAGCAAATAATCCAGATGAAGTTGCATCTTTAGTAAAAGAAATACTTCTTGATAAATCATTACAAGAAGAAATGATTAATAATCAAGCTAAATATATAAATAAAAATAGTGCTAAAGATTTAGTGGATTATGTAATAGAAAATTATAAAGGATGTGAAGATAATGAATAATGAAAAAATAAGTATGTTAGAACGATATGGTGTTGATTTAACAACAAAAGAGTATATAACTGATCCAGCGATTGGTAGGGATAATGAAATAAAACAAGTAATACTCACTTTACTTACACCTGAAAAAAGTGCATTACTTGTTGGTAAACCTGGTATTGGGAAAACAGCTATTGTTGAAGGTATTGCATATCGTATTCAAAAAGGAATGGTACCTGATGCTTTAAAGAATTATTCTTTAATTAAAGTAAATATAACTAGTTTAATTGGAGAAACTATGAGTGATGGACAAATTGAAAATAGAATTGATTTATTAGTAAGAGAATTATCTGATCGACTTAATACGATAATATTTATAGATGAAACACATTTACTTGTTAATAAAGCTGGTGGTATGGATTTTGCTAATATGTTAAAAGCTGGTTTAGATCGTGGTCAAATTAAAATGATTGGGGCAACTACAACAGAAGAATATGAACAATATATATTAAGAGATAGAGCTTTTTTAAGAAGATTTCAAAAAATTGATGTTTTAGAAGCTGATAAAAAAACTGTTGTTAAAATATTAATGGGAACAATACCTAAGTTAGAACGTCAAATTGGAGTTAAAATTAATTATCAACCATTTATAACTGAAAAGATTATGGCTTTTATAGTTGAGATGACTGATGAATATAAAAGAGTATATGAAATTGCTAGTAGATATCCAGATATTTGCTTGACAATAGTTGCTAATGCTTTTACATATGCTTTATATGACAATAGAAGACAAGTAACTATTAAAGATTTTTATAAAGCTATTTGTAATGCTAAAAATATTTATGATGATGTAAAGGTTAAAGAAATAGAAAGATTTAAAGAAGTATTTAAAGATTTAATTGTTAGTGAAGGTGTAGATTTAACTGATATGGGGTAGGTATGAAAGTATTAAGTATTAAAGAACCATATGCTAGTTTAATAAAAAATAAAATAAAGTGTTATGAAACTAGAAGTTATGATATTAAATATCGTGGTGAAGTTTATATACATGCAAGTTTAGGTAAAGATGAATCTTTTGATGAATTGTGGAAAATGGTAGGTAAAGTTTTACCTGGTTATATTATTTGTAAAGCTAATTTGGTAGATTCAATTTATATGGATGATAAGTTTATTAATGAAGTTAAGAAAAATCATTGGGAATATAAAAGTGGTTATTATAAAATAGGAAGATATGCATGGAAGTTAGAAAATGTAGAAGTTATAAAACCAATTAAAGCAAAAGGTAACTTGGGTTTATGGAATTATTATAGTTTAGAAGAAGTATTTAGTTTTATGAGTGATATAAAATATGGTTATATGAATAATGCAGGTAATGTATGCTATAGTTTTGATACATTTGATGATGATTATGTTTTACAAAGCTATAAAGATATGTTAAAAACTAAGACGGGAGTTTGTTTTGATCAAGTTGAATTGGAAAGACATTATTTATATAATAGAGATATTACATCATATTTTATTTGTTATTATGGTGAGGTTTTACAAAGTCATACATTTTTGGTAGTAAAAGAAGATGATAAGTATATTTGGTTTGAACATGCTTGGAAAAAGTATGAAGGTATTCATAAATATGATTCTTTAGATAAATTATTAAATGATGTAAAAGATAAATTTATGAATGAATATAACATTTTAGATAAAGATAAGATATTATTAAAAAGTTATAGTAAACCTAAGAGTGGTATTAATTTAAGTGAATATTTTAAATGGGTAGAAAACAAGTGATATATATATTGCTTGTTTTTTTCTATGTTTTATTATATAATCTAGGCGTAGGTGAAGAAAATGAATGAACAATATTTTTTAATTCTTTTGGGAAATATGACTATTGCTAGAAATTATGATGCTAGTTATTTTGAAAATGTTTTAAATTAATCAAGGATTTTTGTGAAGCTGATGAAGCTGTAACAGATAACTTTAAAAGAAAGGGAGATCCAACTGTTAAGTTAAATATTAATGAAGATGAAAATGATTTAGTTTTTCATATTGATTTAGTTAATACTAAGATTGTTGTAAAAAATCCAAAAAGAAAGTTTCAAGATAAAGAAATGTTTGAAGTTTTTCTAGGAACTATATTAAATAATATATTTAAAAATATGATTTTAATTGAAAAGTTAAAACAAGAAAAGAATATAGATATTTTGTTGCAAGTATATAATAGAAGTGCTTATGATGAAATATTAAATGAAGAAAAAATGCATAGAATGTGTGGTGTTGCATTTGTTGATGCTAATGGTTTAGGTGTTGTTAATAATATGTATGGTCATGAATATGGTGATAATTTATTAAAAACTGTAGCTTATTGTTTAAAACAATATTTTAGATATTGTGATATATATCGTATTGGTGGGGATGAACTTGTTATTATAGTTGAAAATATTAGTGAATATTTATTTTTAACTAAGTTAGATATGGCAACATCATTAATTAGTAAAACTTCATATACGGTATCTGTGGGAGTAATGCATCAAGATGAAGTTAATTTTACTTTATTTATATAAAAAACAAGTAAGAAATTAATCTTACTTGTTTTAATATTCCAAATGGGGCACAATAAGGGAATCGAACCCTTGCATACCGGAGCCACAATCCGGCGTGTTAACCAC
>CAKOKR010000037.1 GCA_934095965.1 uncultured Bacilli bacterium | reverse complement strand
TTGAGTACTTACTGTTACATTTATCATTTTTCATATCTCCTTTCACATTTCTATAACAGCAGCACTTGTATAATCATATATATATAATACAAGGTCTAATGCTATTTGTCAGTACTTTTAATGAAATCAATTAATGTTTGTTTTAACACTCTGTACTGTTTCCCAAGTCTAAAAGAAGCAATTTCCTTAGATTGTAACAGTTGATATGCTTTACTTTTGCTTATTTTTAATATAGTTTGAACTTCTGCTAATGTTAATATATCTTTATAGTCACTTAATATTTCTTCCATATGTATTCCTTCCTTTCCAAGTTTATTATTGAAGAAAGTCTTGTAACTGATACTTGCTATCATAAAATATTAGTAAATGGTTTATATGAAATGTTTTACAAGACTTTCATACAGAAGAGGATTAGAAATGCAATTCTAGTTCTCTTTTTGATTTGTTGTTATTTCTTGTGAGTTATCAGTAGTTGTTGTATTAGTTAATGTTTCAATATATTCGTCTATTGATATTTGTCCTACAATTTTATTGTTAGAATTATTTTTTTTCATCATAATCACTTCCTTTAAAATTTGTTGTATTAATTTGTATATAGAATATTTCTTATTTCCAAATCTCATAGCCTATTGTATTTATTATTGCATCCGTATTAGAATTAACTATTTCTGTTGAATAAGCAGTTGCTTTCTTTTTATCTTTAAGAATCGTATTTAACACTTTATCATATTGCTCTTTATATGAAATTGGTTGCTTAAGTTTACCTTTGGAGCCATATATTTTTCCTCTTGTTGGAATATAACCATCTTTTGATTTTATTTTACACATGTATTCTATTAAATTTCCAATTCCTGATGTTTCTACCTTAGTTGTAAAATATTTTTCTTTTGGATCATATAATGGTTGCTCTAAATAAAAAAAATTATGATTTGGATACTTTACATAAGGGTTTATTTTTGTAATCCATACTATGCCATTACCCCAAATTTTTCTCAATTGTTCAGGTGTTATAGGTATATATTTATTGTTAATGTCTTTAACTAAAGCATGAATATGCCAGCCAGCTCTCTTAGCTTGCAGTTCTTTTATGTAAACACAAGCTAGGTCAAGATCTTTATATTTGTACTTAAACCTGTTCCAAAATTTATTAAACATAGGTGTTACTTCTTTAAAGTCACTAATACACTTAGATGTTGTTAACGTAAACATAACAGCCTTACTGTTTTCATCAAAATTATTTTCTAAAAGTGGTTGCAACTTTTCTCTAATAGTTCTTCTGATTGCTTTTGTTGATTTTGTACTTGGGTTGAGATAGTTTCTAATTTCTCCAGTTCGTGTGTCAACATATGTATCTCCCGACAGTCTTCTTATATTGTTCAAGTTTGTAGATATTTTTTGAGTATGTGTAATTTTAAATTTATTACCTGCAAACTCTTGAATTTTAACAATTGCATTGCTTGGAATGTTTGCCCCATCATAAAAGTGAAATTCTATTGAATTAGTATCTGTGCAAACATTTGCTTCATTTTTATTGGATTCTTCTTTGGTAAATTGTTCTTTGGTAAATTGTTCTTTGGTAAGTTGCTCTTTGGTAAGTTGCTCTTTGGTAAGTTGCTCTTTGGTAAGTTGCTCTTTGGCAAGTTCATTCATAAATATTCCTCCTTTTTTTATAAAGAGAGTGTTTTGGATTTATTTAATATATAAGTCACATCAAACTAATGAAAAAATACTATTTGTTGAAAGTGAAAATATACTAAATATAATAAAACTCTCTTTTGATTTGAAGGTTTTGTTACAATAATAAAACAATACTTACATTGATGTATTTTTATTTTCCAAAATAGTACATGGCATGAGCACGTCAGTGCTACATGCGGGGTAGGCACCTTATGGTGTCTGCCATTATTGTTATACAAGTAAAAGATGATATTGTTTTATTAAGTGAATTGTTGTCCCTTCATTATATATAATCACCTTGTGATCACATTCTTGGAGAAAACTTATTTGAAAATTAGATGTGAATCTCGTGTAACATAGTAATATCAATGAATACGGGAAATAAAATTTTTTTGAAAATTTGATAAAATTAATGATGAAATATGGAAAAATAACAATCCATACAAAATTTCAGATTTTGAAAAATTTGAATTATGTTAGTAAGATATTAGTAGTTATGATATTATACTTATAAAATATATCAGTTAGCAGAAGAAATTTTGTTAAAGTTAATAATCAAGAATATGGTTATACTAATATACCGTTATATAGTAATACAGTATCTTTTCATATTTGGTAAATATGTTAGGGATTGTTTCAAATGAATTATATTGAAAATAAAGATTTATTCAGCAGATATGTAAAATCAATATAAATACTCATTAACAGAATAAGTTAAAATGATACTCAATAATTAAAACATATAAACAATTCTTTAATTATAACTGCTGACAAATGTATAACACTACGGTATAATGAATTTAATACTTATGATAAAAACACCTTTGTTCCCCAAGGTGTTTTCTATTTTAGTATTTAGTTAGGAGTTGATAATGATGGATTTTAAAAATAAAGGTTTGTTAATGCTAAGACTATTGCAAATACCATTAACTGTTATTAAAAAATACAAATATGATAATGTTGTAATGGTATCAAATGAAGATGGTACTGTATCAGATGTAACATTAGAAGAAGAGAAAATGTTAAATCAATTTCATCAAAAGCATCAAGAGTTATTTGTGTATCATATTATTAAAACTGTTATAGGATCAAATGTAGAATATTATTTACTAGTTGTAACTACAGATAATGCTTGTATGATAAAAGCCAAACATTACTTAATTGAAAACAAAGTTCTAGTATATTCATTAGCTAATGATAAACTTGAATATATTGAATTTGGAAATTCAGAAAATGGAATAGTAAAACTAAAACAACAAGAATCTATAAAAATGTCTGTAGATGATTATATTAAATTATTTGATAACTCATTTGGTACAAACATATATAATGAAATACAAACTAAGAAATTCCCTATGCTAAATTGGTGTTTTGAGTATATGGGAGAAGATTTATATATTCCATCTCCTAAGTACAAAGAAATAGAAAGTAAAAGTTCTATAATCTCCAACAAAATCTTAGAAACATATTCATATGAACAAGAACAATTATTCTCTGATTATTGGGAACTTGACAATGAGATAGATGAAGATGTAAATAGACAAATGCTAGTGTTTGGTTACTGCTTAGCTCTACAACAATTAAAAGAGATGGGAGCAATTAAAGATGGAATTTAAGAAATTGACTAAAGATGAAGAAAGAGAAAATATAATTGAAATAGCAGTAGAAAAGTATATTGAACAGTTACAAGACAATAGGCCTACTTTAACAGATTACATATATAATTGGATAGATCTTAATATAAAAACAACCCTTTCAGAAGAAGAACTGAAACTGCAACATAAGAAAGATGAATTACAATATAAACTTGAACAGGAATTAACAGATGAGCAAATTGTTAAATTAAGAGTTATTGACTACTTAACTTTTAGGCTAGGAGAGGAAAAATTGATAATAGCTTGTAACAAACTATTAAAGAAATAGTTACGATTTCTTCCAGATTGACCTGTGAGCCAATATTACAGTTTAAACATATAATTTAACATTTTATATATAAAATTGCTTTAGAACTGGCCACAGGAGCCAATTTGATACAATACATTGAAAAACTAGTAGACCAATACTCTACTAGTTATTCTTTTGTCAATAATTCTGTAATTGTACAGTTTAATGCATCGCACAACTCATCAAGATCCTGATATAAGATAGATTTATTTTTTTGATTTATTATATTTTGAAAATTTGTATAATTCAATAAATGCTCTCCTTTTGAAGCTCTAATACTATTTAAGCTGTTGAATAGCTGGTACTTAGTTATGTTTTTATTGTTCATTATTTGTATAACATTTAATTTTAACATATGTTCCTCCTTATTTCATCCGGTTTTAAGTATAGTTTATACAATATTGCCAATAAAATTAACTCTCTTTTAAGACCTCATTTAACTATTTACAAATTTTAAAATTAGTGATAATATGCAACTAGGCAATATATATATTGTACTTTTACTAAAGAGGGGGTGATAAGGGGGTGTAATTATATGGAGGACGGATATATAATTTTAGTACTATTATTATGTGTCATTGGTGGAATTGCTGGAATTGTTATTTATTTTCTACCAAGTATTATTGCATATAATCGAGGACATAAGAACAGGGGAATTATATTACTAATAAATTTTCTATTAGGTTGGACTTTTGTTGGTTGGGCTGGCTGTTTAGTTTGGGCATTTATTGATACAGATGGTAGTACAGCAAGTAAAATAACTAGAAATTTTGGTGGCAATAAATATGAAGACTTGGCAAGACTACAAAAATTAAAAGAAGACGGAACAATAACAGATGCAGAATTTGAAATCGAAAAACAAAAATTATTAAGATAAGGAGAAATATTGAGATATGAAAAGCGCAATAATCAAAGTTTTGTGTATAGCAATGATAGTATTTATAGGACTAACAAATATTTGCTTCGGCATAACGCCAAGTAATATAAAACCATCAGAAGATGTAACAGAAATGAAAAGTATGGGAAGTGCAGTAGCCGGTGTTGGAATAATAACTGCAATTATAGTAATTGTAGGGATAGCTATATACTTGATACCAACTTTTGTAGCATGTAAACGAAAACATACTTATAAAGTGGCAATTATATTACTAAATATATTTTTAGGATGGACTTTTATTGGTTGGGTTGGAACTTTAGTATGGGCTTTTATAGATAACGATACTAATAAGACTAGCACTAATAAATATGAAGACCTAGCAAAACTACAAGAATTAAAAGAGAGTGGAACAATAACAGATGTAGAATTTGAAATTGAAAAACAAAAATTATTAAGATAAAGGAGATGCGTATATGAAAAACAAGAATAAATATGGAACAATAGAAACAGTATTTGATATAATAACAGGAATTATAATGTTCTTTGGAATAGTTTATAATTTATATGTTTTTGTGTGGGCAATACTAACATTAATATTTGCTTATATATGCAAAAGAATCGGTAAAGATAAAGGAATTGATTATGGATTTTTAATTGGGTGGATTTTAGGAATTATTGGTTTAATTATAATATTGGTGCTACCAAGCAATGGACAAGATTCTAATAATATTAATAAGTACGAACAATTAGCACAATTGCAAAAATTAAAAGAAAATGGAACAATAACAGATGCCGAATTTGAAATAGAAAAAGCAAAATTATTAAGATAGGAGTAAAATTATGAATAAATATGAAAAAATACAAAAGTTACAAACATTAAAGGAAAATGGAACAATAACACAAAATGAATTTGATATAGAAAAAGCTAAAGTATTAAATGAGAATAATAATCAAAATAAAAAAAATCATTTTGGAATTATAATATTATGTGCAATAGTTATAATACTTGGAAGTGGTATAGTCGCAAATATTATTATATCTAATAATGCAAAAAAGCTGGGTAGTAATTATGAAAGTTCAAATGAATATAGTAACAATATTGATGCATCAAATAAATATGCAAGTAAGATAAAGAATAAATGGGAAAAAGTTCTAGGAAATAATACTAATAATTTAAAATGTGCAGTTTATGACATCAACAAGGACAGTTTATATTTACAATACTCATATGATACATTTGAAGGAATTTGTATTATTGATAAAGGTGATACAGTAGAAAGATATATGTCTGGTGATACAGAATATAGTCAAATATATAAATTTATTAATATTGCTAAAAATGGTGATACTAATTATGTATATATGACATTATCAGAATTTCAAAATATTATAAAATAAAAACAAAAGATGATTAGATATTAAAGCTAGTCATCTTTTACATTATAAAGACCGCTATTCCACCTAAAAGCTATAATTATTTATAAAATTGAAAGTTTATTTATCGATCATAGAATAGTATTGAGATAAGAGTGTTAATTATGGAAAGAGTAAATCTATGTTGCCATACTAAAATGTCAACATTACCAGAAATAAATTTTGCAAGAGAATATAGAGAATAAGTAATTTAGAAGCATTTTTTCCAAAATTGCATTTGACAAATTATAAAAAAGGTGCTATTATATAAATACATTAAACAATGTACCCTAGTTCGGCTTGTGTATATTGTTTGCTGTAGATGTATCTGTAACTACATCTACTTTTTTTATGCTCAAAAAAAGCGAGG
>CAKOKR010000036.1 GCA_934095965.1 uncultured Bacilli bacterium | reverse complement strand
AGAGGCTTCGGAATAGAGGCTTCGGAATAGAGGCTTCGGAATAGGAAGGAAGTCTTTTTAAAATGGAAAAGAAAAAAATAATAATATTAAGTGCAATAGCACTAACAACACTAGCATTGCTAGTAGTTGGAGCTACTTTCGCGTATTTTCAAAACCAATATGGCTCTGCATCTAACGCAGATGTTAATGTAACAACATATACAACAGATGTACTTACATTTGCAACAGGTGATGATATAAACCTAGAAGCAGATCAAACAACATTTGGAAAAGACAAAGGAAGCGTAACTGGAGCAACATATGCAAGTGCATTATTAACTGCAAATAATAAAACTAATAAAGCAGTAGAACATTATTATTTATATTTAAATATAGAAAATAATACTTTTACTTATTCAGTTCAAGATAATAAACCAGAACTAATAATGACCATAACAGATAAAGATGGAAATGAAGTAAAAAACATTGCCGGATTAACATATACTGAAGTTACAGATAGAACAAATAAAAAAATATCAGGATATGATATAACAACTAAAAGTGGATTAGTAACTATTTTTAATAATAGAGAAATCATAGCAGAACCAAAAGCAGAAGATAAATGGAATATAACTATAACATTTGTAAACTATGAAGCTGATCAAAATGCAAATACTGGTAAAGTTTTAAGTGCTAAGTTAATGATTCAAAAAAATGAAATGTTTGATTCATTAAGTGATGTTTGTAGTGGCGGTGAAACATTAACAAGTTGTATTACTAGTTTAAGTCAAAAGAGCGCATCAGGTGCATCAAAAATATATCATCATGATGGAACACTAGAAAATGGTATAAATGATGGCTCTTATAGATATGCTGGAGGTGATAATACATGTACTTTTAATGGTGAAAATATAGAGGGTGCTTATAGTAATGCAACATTTGGTGCATCAAATGAAACAGATTGTCAAAAAGTATACACAATTAAAAGTGATGCAATAACTCTTTGGTTGGATAATTCAATAACAAGATTATTATCAGATGAAAAACCAGTAACATGGACAGATGGTGCGTGTAAAACTACGGATGGTGAAAGTATTAATATTGGTTTTGATTCTGGAGATTTTAATCCAGTTACAGAGGCTACATGTAAAGGAAAATCATATTTAGTTAAAACAGATGCATTAACAGCTCGAGTAGCAAATTTAAATATGGAATACGTTGGAGTTGGAACATGGAAGAATGTAAAAAACTATGTATGTTTCGGTTCAGATGAAGCTACATGTCCACATGAAAATCTATATCGAATAATAGGTGTAATAGATGGTAAAATAAAATTAATATCAGCAGATGGAGCGACAACAGATATGCTTGGAACAAATGAAGGATATGTAAATACATATCAAGAAGCATTGGGAGATTATTCTTCATATTACAAAGGAAACGGAGACTTAACAAAAATAGGTTCATATAAATGGAATAAAACAGGAGATAATACATGGAGTACAAGTACAACTAATACAATAAATTTAAATAAAAACTTCTTAGCATATTTAGATGGCAAAAATGCAAAATGGAAAACTATGATAGCAGACACAACATGGTATGTAGGTGGAATGACTTATGATAATGGATATGGATCAAATGCAAAAACAGCATATGATTATGAAGTAGGAGCAAATAAAGACGCAAATACAACATTAACAGCAAAAATAGGATTAATGTATGTAAGTGACTATGGATTTGCAGCAGCACCAAGTGCATGGACAACAAAACTTTTAAATTATGATGATTCAACCATCAAAAATGATAATTGGCTATACACAGGTTTATACGAATGGACTATTTCGCGTCTTTCCGATGCTTCGGACTATGCGTTCTTCGTGCGTGGTGGTGGTTATGTGCGTGGCGCTGATGTCGACAGCTCGCTTGGGATTGCGGTTCGCCCGTCTTTCAGTCTTTCATCTTCGATAAAATTTACATCGGGTGAAGGCACAGCCGTAAACCCGATCAGAATACAATTATGATGAGGTGATTATGCATGTCTAGGACGTAAGGGCTAGGCATGCGGGGTGCAAAATTATGCAGAGGTATGTAAGTAAATAACACTTTGCAAGAACGATTTTGAAGCCATGTCTGCCAAATGCAGGCATGGCGTATGCAAAAAAATGATTGATTTAACAATGTCTTTCCAAAAAATATATGTATAAATTAATAAATAATTTATCAATAAATGTGATAAATATATTAACATATATTTTGTAAAAGTCAATAAAAAATAATGTATCATTTATTGGCATTCTGAAAAGATGTAAGTCCAATAAAGGGTAATCTTGTGGAAATTTCGCGTAATTCCGATGATTCGAACAATGCGTTCAACGTGAATGATGATGGTAATGTGAATGACGATAATGTCGACAACTCGAATGGGAATGCGGTTCGCCCGTAGACCTTTATATAGTTCTAGGATTATATGATCAAGGTTATATAATGAATGAGATAAAGGACAAAGATTATCCTGAAGGATACTTCAAATAAGAAATACAGACGGGGAACATACGTGTATCCCCTGTAAGCTGTATTAAAAGTACAACTAAAAGAAAAAGGAAGTAAAAGAGGAGTTGATGAAAATGAAGAATAGTTGTATGTCCTTGTATAAAACAGGGAAATTTTTTAATGCATATGGAGATGATGCAATAATACTACATCACCTAGTGGGGTACAAATACTTAAAACCTAAAAATAGTGTAGGTTTTCCAGAAAGTGCTTTAACTAAAGTAAAAGCAAAATTAGATGATAATGATTTATCATATGAAATATATGATAAAAAAGATTTAGTGGAAAAACACAAAGGGGTAAAAACAAAATATAATAAAATATTAAAAGAATCTCTGAAAAGTATAGATGTCGAAGAAAGATTAGAAAGATTAAAAGAAAAATTAAATAACTATACTTTGAAAGACCTAGAAAAAGTTATCGAGGCATTAGAAAATGACACAACTAGACAATAATAAATTCTTAATAATTAAAAGTATAAAATCTTTTATTCTTGATTTGGAAAATTTACTTATTACGTTTCCTAAAAAAGATATATTTACTAAAGATAGAATCTATAATGATTCTCTAGAAGTTTTAGAATTAGTTTATAAAGCTAATTATGAAACTAGAATAGATTATAAGAAAACTTATCAAATCGAAGCCATAACTAAAATAAATAAGTTAGATTTTTATTTAGAGCGAGCTTATAAATTACATTATATAAGTGAAAAACAATTATTAAGTAAATGTAATAAATTAGCTATAATAAATAAAATGTTATATAAGTGGTGTATTAATGGATGAATTAAATGTAGATAGTATTTTAAAAATATATGAAACTGAAATAAGTAAAGGAGTAAAAAATAAAAGAAAGTTATATGACTTTGAATTAAATAAAATGGAATACGTAAACGACATAATTAATATGTTAAATACAAAAAGAGTTGGTCATAATAGATACAACATTTTTTTAATATATGAACCAAAATGTAGATTAGTAATGAGTCTACCTGTTAAAGATAAAATTATAAATCATTTTGTTTCAAGAAACATATTAGAGAAAAGCCTAACTAAATACCTTGTAAATAGAAATGTTGCAACAAGAAAAGGCATGGGTAATGATTATGCTATTAAACTAGTTAAAAGTGACTTAAATAGCCTTAAAAAAGGTAAAGAGATATATGCTTTAAAATTAGATATAAGTAAATACTTTTATAGTATTGATCATAACATATTAAAAAATATGTTGTGTGATAAACTATCTAAAAAAGAATTTAATATAATAAGTAAAATAATAGATAGTACTAATAGTGATGAAACATTAAGTGCTATAGAAAAAACAATAAAAGATAAAGACTTGCCAAAATACCAATATGGCAAAGGATTGCCTATTGGTAACATGACAAGTCAATTTTTATCTATATTTTATTTATATAAATTAGATTATTTTATAATACATAATTTAAAACTAAAACATTATGTTAGATTTATGGATGATTTTATAATATTTGATAATGATTTAGATAAGTTATATAAAGCAAAAAATATAATAATAGATAAATTAACTAAAGAATATAAATTAAATATTAATACTAAAAAAACTTTCATAGTTAATATGAAATATGGGGTATCTTTTCTGGGGTATACTTTTAAAGTAATTAATAATAAAACTATTATTAAAGTAAAGAAAAGTTCTCTGGATAAAATAAAAAAGAAACTAAAACATAAAAGATATTTATTTGATACAAATAGTATAAGTCATTATAAAGCATTCTGTACCATAATGACTTATACTAATAGTTATAAATATACCCATAATAATAAAATGAAATTATTAATAAATAGGTATTGGTATAATGAATAAATATATATTTTTTAAAAGTATTTATAAAGATTATATAATTATATTCGAAAAGAATAATAATTTAAAAACTTATGGTTTTGATAAAAACCTAATAAAGTATAAAAATAACAATGATATTAATTATATAATTATAGATAATAATTTTAATGTTACTTTTTACAAAAGTAAATTAAATAATTACTATAAGTATTATATTATAGAATATTTATTTACTATGTTAAATCTTTGACAGTAATTCCTTGCAAGCCTAGATAAATACTGAAATTACAAGAGTTTTGTTTGTTGTGTATTGAATTTTGCAAGGACTCCTTGCAAAATTATATCGATTTCTGTTGCTTTTTCCCATTATCTAAGATATAATCTAATTACTAACGAGGTATTAATATGAGTATTATAAGTTTTATTGGAAATCATTATATTGATTGGAAAAATGTTTATTATGCAATAAGTAGTGTATTATCATTTATGCTTGCTTATAAAACATTATATTGGATTATAGGTTTTTTCTTTACAAGAAAATTTAAACCTGCTAAAAATAAACATAAATATGGGATAGTAATAGCAGCACGTAATGAAGAGAAGGTAATAGGTAACTTACTTGATAGTATTAAAAAACAAGATTATCCAAGTAAGTTATTAACTGTTTTTGTAGTTGCAGATAACTGTACAGATAATACTGCTAAAATAGCTAGAGAACATGGTGCAATATGTTATGAGCGTTTTGATGATGCCCATAGAACTAAAGGTTATGCATTAGAATTCTTATTTGATAGAATTGAGAGTGACTATGGAAGAATGTCTTTCGAAGGTTACTTCATCTTTGATGCAGATAACCTATTAAAGAGTGATTATATAACTAAAATGAATGATGCTTTTGATTCAGGTGAAAAAATAATTACATCATATAGAAATACTAAAAACTTTGATGAAAATTGGATTGCATCAACATATGCACTTCACTGGATTAGATCAATTCGTTATAACCATAGAGCAAGAAGTATCCTAAGACTTGCAACAAATATCCAAGGTACAGGTTTTCTATTTACAAATGAAATAGTTAAAAATGGATGGCACTATACATCCCTTACTGAAGATAGAGCATTAACTGCAGATGCTGTTGCCCAAGGATATCAAATAACTTATCAAAATGATGCAATGTTTTATGATGAACAACCAATAAGCCTAAAAGTAGCTTTAAGACAAAGAACAAGATGGGCAAAAGGTCACTTACAAGCATTCGTTGAAAGTGGTCCATATCTATTTATAAATGTTTTCTTAGGAAAATGGTATGTCCGCACCAAATGGGGAGAAAACTCAGTTAATAAAAAACGTAAATCTAAAACATTTAAAGAATTTATATTAAATATTATAGAAAATATAAGACATAGATTTGCATCATATGATACATTGATGCAATTAACACCATTTAATATATTTAATATAGCAAGATGGTTAATAGTTATCGTAGTTATGTATGGATGTTATTGTTATAATGTTGGTGTACTTGATGTTAATATATTTGGTGGAGGAACATACTTAGCACAAGCTCTAAGACATTTCTTTACAATTAAAGTAACAATGAATCCAGGAATAAATGCTTTATTTGCAGGTATGCTTTTATCAATCTGGTTAAGAATATTATTTAGATTAGGTATGTATATCGAAAACATGGCAAAAGCGGTATATCTATTTATTGTTGAACATAAAAATATTAAAAAGATGTCAATCTGGAAGAAAATGTTATACACATTAACTTGGCCAACATTTGATATCATAGGTAGATATGCAATGTATGCAGCATTATTCATGCATGTTGAATGGAAACCAATTCCTCATGAAAGTAAAATAACTATTGATGATATAAATGCTAATTAAAAAAATAACCACAATAAAATCAAATTTATTGTGTAAAAATGACTAAAATAGCACAAGCAGAAGCAAATGATAAATGGAGACAATTTAAATTAGCAAAACAAATTATATCATCGAAGAGTAAAATAATTGACAAAATAAAAATTTAATGATATCAATTAATATCGATTGGTACTTAGGAACCTTTCAAAGCCTTAAGTAGTTTAAGAAAAAGAGTTCAAAAATCACTTTGTGAATAAGTCAATAAAAAGTGGACACTAAAAAAGAATTTTTAGAACCCTAATTCGGCTTTATACTGAATTGGGGT
>CAKOKR010000035.1 GCA_934095965.1 uncultured Bacilli bacterium | reverse complement strand
CTAAGCGAAGCTTTAAAGGCTTCTTTACTCCGTAGAGCACATTCGGTATTATCAGTCGTTTCCAACTGTTATCCCCAACTTAGAGGCAGGTAACCCACGTGTTACTCACCCGTTTGCCACTAAGGGGAAATTCCAAATCCAATTCAATCCGTTCTTTGTGCAAGCACTCCAAACTTCAATTCTTTTCATTGGGCCCCTTCGTTCGACTTGCATGTCTTAGGCATGCCGCCAGCGTTCATCCTGAGCCAGGATCAAACTCTCAATAAAATTGATTTATAATTTAAATCTTTTAAATTTTGAAGTTTATCCAAAGCTACTCAAAATTGACTTTTTTACTTAGTTTTCAAAGATCATTTTTACACCCTTTTTGCTGAGTGCATAGATAATATATCAAATTCTGAAACGAATGTCAACAAAAAATCGCAATTTTTTTAAATTTTTTGCATTTTTTTTAAAATATTACACTTTTTGGGCATTTTTCCCTATATTTTATGCGAATTTTTTATTTTTTAGAACTTTAAATTTTTATTATTTTTATTATTTTTATTATTTTTTTGTATTTATTTTACTTTTTATTATTTCTTGATATTTTTTTTCATAACTTTTTATTAATTTACTATCAAATGGTCCTTCTTTTTTATCTTTCATTTCTATTAAATATTTTAATTCCTCTTTTATTATTATATCTATTTCTTTCGGATACTTCATTTTTTTCTTATGATAATTATATTCATTATGATCAAGAATCTTATAACAGCCATCTGGAAACACTCTTAAATCTAAATCATAATCAATATATTTTATTACATTTTCATCTATTAAATATGGCGTTGCCATATTACAGTAATAATATAATCCAAAATTTTTTAATTGTGCTATACAATTAAACCAATGATTTTTATAAAAAAATATTATTGCTAATTCCTTTGTTTTGTAAGAATGTCCATCTGGTTCAAAAACATTTACCATGTAATTTCCACAAACAATATAATCATCTTTTATATCTATAATTATAGTTTCATCACTTGCTTGGTATGCTTTTGCATTATGTTTATAACAATGTATTTTATATTTATCTCCTATTTTCATTTTTTCATATCCTTATTATATTGAAAAAGAGCAAACTACATTGCTCCAATTATTTCGATGGCTCTACTAAGTTGAGTATCTGTGTACCCAACTATTTCGCCTGCTTCATTGTAATCATATATTATATTTACTTCATAATCGGGTTTTAATCCTACTCCATCGATGCATTCACCGCTTGGACGTAACCATTTTGCAGAAGTATATTTAGCCATTGCTCCATCTTCCATGTCGTATGTTTGTTGAACTTTTCCCTTACCATAGCTTGTTTCACCCACTAAAATAGCATTGTAGCTATCTTTTAATGCAGCAGCAAGAATTTCTGATGAGGATGCAGAATTGTGGTTAATAAGGACTACAACTGGGTACTCTCTTTTAGTATCAGTCTTATCTTTATACTCTTCTTTGCCATTTTTATCTTGTAAAGAGTATATTATTTTTCCTTTTTCTAAGAAAAGGCTTGCAGTTGTTTCGGCAGAATCAAGGTAACCACCAGTGTTATCTCTTACATCTATAATTAATTTTTGCATTCCTTTTGATTCCATATCTTTTAGTGCTTCTTCAATTTCACTTGTTAATGGTCGTGAAAAAATGTCTATCTTAAGATATCCAATATTATTTTCCTTTAATTCATATGAAATAGATTTTGTTGGAATTAAACTTTTAGTTATTTTAAATGGCATCTGTGTTCCATTTCTTTCTATAACTATATTCACTTCTTTTTTACTGTCATCTCTAATAAGTGTTGATATAATTGAACTTGTAGCATTGGTAACATCTGTTCCTTCCACACTTACAAATAAGTCACCTACCATAAGACCTACTTCACTAGCAGGACTATTTTTAGTAATTTCTACTATTTCTCTTCCACTAATTTTAATACCTAACCCTTCATATTCACCAGCTAATCTTTCTTCAAGCTCTTTTTTTTGTTCTTTAGTTAGATATGTTGTATAGTTATCCCCTAAATAATTTAGCATTGCATCCATTGCCGCATCTAGCATTTTTTCTTTATCAACATCTTCATAATAGTTATTAATAATATTTGAATACGCTTTTAAAAATTCACTTATATATTTGTCTGTTGATAAGCCTTTATATGATAAATCATAATTATTAGTAACAATTATTCCTGCTGTTATTGCAGATATTAAAGATGTAACACATATTATGATAACTACACTCATTAAATTAAAGCCTTTGCCTTTTTTCATTTTTATTATCACCTAACATTATTTTATCATTATTATAAAAAAAAGAAAAGTTAAAAACTTTTCTAATTGCTTAATTCTGCTTTAATTGTGTCAAGGTCTTCAATATATTTGTCAACTTTACCATTTTTTACTTTAATTAATGTTAAATCTTTGAATGAAAATTCTGATGCATTTGTTGCTTTTGGATTGCTATCTTTATCTTTGGAATAGAATTTAGCATTAAGTTCATTGTCTAAATCACAGAAAAATACTTTTTTTGCTTTATCATTTTTTAAATATTTTGTAACAATTGCAGAATAATACATTGCATTTTCATCTTTTTGATTATATACAATAACATAATATTCTTTATTATTTCTATTTAGTATTGTACCAACACTTACTTTATCATAATCAATTTCACCAGCAGTTATGGTATCTTCGGTATCATCAGTCTTTTTATCCTTTACTACTTTAGTAATTCCATAACAAGCTAGAACAATAATAATTATACCTAATAATATAAAGATAAATCTTTTTACTTCTTTTGCTTCATCAGTTTCGTATTTATCAATATTGATTCCTTTCTTATTCTTAGTGTTAACCTTATCATTTAATTTTACTTTTTTCTTTGCCATATTTGACCCTCCATAATTTAATTATACATAATATATAATTTTTTTGCAAGGTATTACTCATAAAAAAGAATAGATTTCTCTATTCTTACTTGGTTGATATTACAGTTTTGGAATTTCCTAGTGATTTTGCAACATTTACTAATTCATTTGTAGATAAGTCACTACTTACAAGATAGTAACTGATGTTTTCACTGTTCCAACTTATAGAATTTGAACTTAAGGCTGCTATTGTTTTGTCTAGCATAAGTGGATCTCCAAAAACTGGTATTATTTCAAAATCTGATGCACTTGTTGCTTCTTCTTCAACTATTACAAAGTTTTTATCACCAGCAAATGTAAGTATTACTCTATCACCATTAGCAGTTTCAACAGTTTCTGAACTTTTTAAGTGGGTATTAGTTGGAAGATATAATGGATATATAATACCATCTAATGCTCCAGTTTTTTCATCACATGTATTGTTTTCGCATGTTTTATTATCTTCTTTACATGTCTCATTCATACAATCTTTGTTATTTGTTACATTATTTTCATCTTTAGCTTTATTATCATTATTATTTATATCTTTATTTTCATCTTTGTTATTATCTTCATTATTCTTTACTAAATCATCTAGTATAAAATCATCTTCTTTTAATTTTGCTTTTAAATTAACACTTTTAAATGTTACTTTTATCTTTATTATATTATCAGCAGTATAAACTTCAACCTTTTCTAAATTCATATCTTTATCAAAATACATTTTTTGATAACTTAATTCTTCATTATTCGGATAATTTACTTTACTTTTTAAGATATATCCTTTTTCTAGTTTTTCAAATTCTTTTTCATTATCATTTTTTAAATCATTTACTAAATTTTTAAGCAAATATGCTTGTGATGAATTTTCTGGCCATACACTGTCAAATTTAAAGCTTTTGTTTAAACTTGGTGTAACCACATATAAACCTTCCTTATTCTTTAAAATAACTTGTTCATGATTGTTAGTTTGATTTACAAGTATAACCTTATAATAATCATCTTTTAAATAATAGGCATCTATATTATATGTAAATATTTCATCCCCGCTGTTAATTTCCATTGTACCATTTAACTTGTATGATTTACTATTTTCAACCTTTTTAGTAAAATCATTAACAGCATCTTCTAATTTGTAGCTGCCACAACCTGTTAATGTTAATAACATAATCATTATTAATATTAAATACTTTTTCATTACCAAATCCCCTTTTCTAATAAAATATATTTTTTCTATTTTAAAATATGTATATTATTTAATTTATTGGTAAAAATATTATTAAAGGAGTGAAAATATGGCTATATTACAAAAGACTGCTTTAGTATTTACTATTGTTGGAGCAATTGTATGGGGCATCTACGGATTATTTGATGTAAATATCGTTCAACAATTATTTGGTAACATGAAATCTTTAGAAAAAATAATTTATATTATTGTTGGTGTTTGTGGACTTATCAACATTGGATTGTTTTTTACTGATATTCATGATTAACCTCGAAATATAGAAAAAGAATGGCTTTCGTCATTCTTTTTAAGTTTCAGATATTTTTATCTTAACTTTACTTGATACTACATATGTTACAAGTGGGTTAGTGTTATTTATCTTAATTTCTACTTCATGTTCTCCAACACCTAAGCCAGATAAGTCAATATATGGTGCTACTTGATATTTTTTATCATTTAATACTTTTTCAATAGCACTTGCAACACCTTTAACTTGAACAGTTATATCTTTGTTATCGATTAAATTTGCAGTTAGACCTTCACTTAAGTTAGTCGGTGTTATATTGTTACTTATGTCTATTGTTTGTTGTACTTCTTCACCAAAAGTTGCTGTTATTGTTACTTTTTCTGTACTCATTTTTCTAACACCATTTGGTTTAGTAATTGTAGCATTATACTTCTTAGTACCTTCTTTACCTAATCCATCAATATTAATTGTAACTGGTACACTATTTATTTTATCTATTTCTTCTTGATCACCATAGATTGTTATTGAATAGTCTGCACTTCCATTTATAAGGATAGATGCTAAAGCTTTACCAGCAATTAGTTCTCCGGTTGTTTCAATTGATACAGGTACTGCTTTTGAATAACTATCTAGTTTTACTGTTGCACTAATTGTTCCTGGTACAATTTCAATATTTGTTAATTTATTCCCTTTTGAGTCATATGCTACTAATTCAACATTATCTATATCATAGTTTCCTGCTTCAGTAAAGTTTTCTTTTGCTAAGTCAATTAATGCTTTAACTGATGCAATTTCTTTTAAGGCATCACTTCCGCCTTTTACTACTACTTCTGATTTGCTTAATGTTACTGATTTTACACTCAATTTGCTATCTAGTGCATTTATATTAAGTAAGTCATATGATATTGATTTAACTTGACTTTCTTTATTTTTAACCATAACTTGAACATAAGATGGATCAAGTTTATATGTTAGTGATTTAATTGGTTTTGAATATGAGAAATATACTTTATATGGATTATCACTTGGTTTGTAATCTGATAAATCAAGTACTACTTCATATTCTCCGAGTTGTTTTGCTAAATAAATATCACTTTTTCTACCTGTTAATGTAATGTCTACAGTTTCAGGAACTCCTTCAATTACATATGCTTCTTCATTATATTTAACTACAACAGGTATATTTGGTATTTCTTCTGCTTCTGTTTTAACTAGATTTATAACTTTTGAATCAATCAATAGAAACATTCCTACTGCTAAAATTAATGACAAATATATTAAAAAATTTGGTTTATTTAATAATTTATCTAATTTTCCTTGATTCTTTTTTGTTTTTTTAGATAGATAATAGATAAATCTACTTATTGGTACGACGATAAATTTATCTATAAAATTATATATTTTTTTCCACAATCTTGTAATCATTCGTCTTCACCATCACTTTCATCTGCTTCGAAGAAGACTTCCATCTTAGGTTTTAATTCATCAATTAACATCATTCTAAATTGATCAGAGTCTAAATTATAATGTAGGTTTCCTTCGACTGCTATTGATAATCTACCTGTTTCTTCACTTACTACTAATGCTATTGCATCACTTTCTTCAGCAATTCCTAAGGCAGCTCTGTGTCTTGTTCCTAATCTTTTAGAAATATTGGGATTCATACTTGTTCTAAATACTGCTCCAGCACAAGTAATTCTGTCTCCTTGGATAATTACACCTCCGTCATGTAGGGGTGAATTTGGAAAGAATATTGTTTCAAGTAATGAATCAGAAATGTCAGCATATACTTTTGTGGCATTCTTTATGTATTCTTCTAAAGATATTTCTCTTTCTATAACAATTAACGCACCAATTCTATTTTTCTTTAAATATTCTACTGCACGCATTATTTCATAAACTACTTTTTCTCTTTCATCAACAGTTAATACTTTATGACGACCTAGAAGTTGAGTACGACCAAGAGATTCCAATACACTTCTTATTTCTGGTTGGAATATTACTATTATCGCAAGTGGTCCCCATTGAATTGCATATTCAAGTATTACACCAACTGTATATAAATTTAACCAATCACTTAGTAATTTAACTAATAAAATAATTATTACACCTTTAACTATTAATACCATTTTGATATTATTTTTCACATTTTTTAGTATATAATAAAATGCTATCCATACTAGACATATATCAAGCAATTTTGTAAATGTTTCCCATATTGTTGATAAATTCATTTAAACACCATCCTTAAACTTCTTAATTATTATATCAAATTTTGAAACAAATAAAAAGGGGTAACCCCTTTATTTATGAATAAGTCAATAAAAAGTGGACACTAAAAAAGAATTTTTAGAACCCTAATTCGGCTTTATACTGAATTGGGGTTT
>CAKOKR010000034.1 GCA_934095965.1 uncultured Bacilli bacterium | reverse complement strand
TCATTTCTTTTTGATATTACATATGAAACTACATGTCTATCATATAAATCAATTATTGTAGATAAATAAGCTCTAGAACCTTTAAATATTAAATACGTTACATCTGTATCCCACACTTTATTTAATGCATCGATAGAGAAATTTCTATTTAATAAATTGGGTTTAACATTATCTTCGATTCTTTCGTTCTTATGTTTAATTTTAGCTTTTCTTTTATATTCAGCCATTAGATTATATTTTTTTTATATTTTTTAATTATTTTTAAAACCTTCTTTCCATTCATAACTACACCATATTTTAGGAGTAGACCTTCAACAGTCCTACGATATCCATATGTACCTTTAGAATCATCAAATATTTCTTTAATTATTAAATAATCATAATAATCAGGATCTTTCTTATTTCTATGTTGACAATAACAATGGGAATGCGATTAGGCCGACCTTTAATTTAATTTCATCAGTTAAATATGTATCTGGATCTGGTACTTCAAGTGATTCAATCCTAATTAATCTTTAAAAATATATTTATATGGTTTGTAAAAATACATATCATATTTTTTTATTTACATTGTAATCTATTTTTGATAAAATATACTTAAGAAAGGAAGTTTTTATGGATTGGATATTTTGGCTAATACTTGTTATTATATTATCTGTATTAGAAGCTGTTACTGTTAATTTAGTTTCTATTTGGTTTGTTATAAGTGGAATAATTACAATGATTTTATCATTTATTATAACAGATACAGCAGTTTTATCTAGTATATTTGTTATACTTGGTATATTATTTTTAATTATAACTAGACCTGTTGTTGCTAAGTTAAGAAATATTAGTAATGATAAAACTAATTTAGATAGAATAATAGGTATGGAAGGTATTGTTACAGAAGATATTACTAAAAATAATGTTGGTGAAGTGAAAGTTGATGGAAAAAGATGGAGTGCTGTATGTAAGAAGAAATGCTTAAAAGGTGATACAGTTGTTGTGGAAGCAATTGATGGTGTTAAATTAATAGTTAAAAAGGAGAGTGATTAGTTATGCCAGGAATTTTAGTTGCAATATTAGTTATTATTATAGTTTTGATTATTCCAAATATAAAGATTGTACCTCAATCAATGTGTTATGTTATTGAAAGATTAGGTTCATATTATACAACATGGCAACATGGACCACATTTTAAAATACCTTTTATAGATTCTATATCTAATAAGGTTACATTAAAAGAAATAGTTAAAGATTTTGCTCCACAACCTGTTATTACAAAAGATAATGTTACAATGCAAATTGATACAGTTGTATATTTTCAAATAACAGATGCGAAACTTTATACTTATGGTGTTGATTATCCAGTAAGTGCTATTGAATCTTTAACTGCAACAACACTTAGAAATATTATTGGTGAATTAGAACTTGATCAAACTTTAACTAGTAGAGATATTATTAATACTAAAATGAGAGCAATATTAGATGAAGCAACAGATCCATGGGGTATTAAAGTTAATAGAGTGGAAGTTAAAAATATTTTACCACCTAGAGATATTCAAGATGCAATGGAAAAACAAATGCGTGCTGAACGTGAAAGAAGAGAAAAAATACTTCAAGCAGAAGGGGAAAAGAAATCAAGCATCTTAATTGCTGAAGGTGAAAAAGAAAGTGCTATTTTAAGAGCTGAAGCACAAATGATGAGTCAAATTAAAATAGCTGAAGGTAAAGCTGAAGCATTGTTAAAATTAAAACAAGCAGAAGCTGATGGTATTAAGTTATTAAAAGAAGCTAAAGCAGATGAAGCTGTACTTCGTTTAAAATCTTTTGAAGCTTTAGAAAGTGTTGCTAATGGAAAATCAACAAAGATTATTGTTCCATCAGAATTATCTGGTATTGCAACATTTGGTACCACTTTAAAAGAGGTTATGAAAGATGATAAGAAGACTAAGTAATTGGTCTTTTTTTAGTGTAAATAATTATAAAAAAATTCTTTACATCAAATAAAAATTGCTTTATAATTTTATTATAGATAACATATGGAGTGTGGTACAGATGAATAAAAAAAGAATAATTTCTATTTGTACTTTAATTGTAGTAGTTGCTATAGTTATTGGAATTGTTTATAAAACTAAGGAAGATGTAAGTTATAGTAAAGTTACTAAAAAACAAGATTATATGATAAGTATGATGCTTGAAACAGAAGCTAATAGTGGTAAATATGAAGTATCTACTTTAAGTAGTTTTCCAACTGATGGTTATATATTTAATAGTAATTTAAGTGGTTGTGAAAATGGAGGAAAACTTATCTGGGATGATGCAAATAATAATGTTGTAATGAAAGGTAATGTAAGTGATAAATGTTATTTATATTTTGATAAATATGAACTTGCTAAAATAAATAACGCAAGTGCAACTGCAAATGGTAATAAAATTGATATGAGTATTACTGCTCAAGCGGGGACTGGGGCAATAGCAAAATATTTTTATTCAAAAGATGATGGAGCATCATATGTTGAAAGTACATCTGCTAATTATACATTTACAGGGCTTTCAAAAGGTACATACAAAATAAAGATGTATGTCGAAGATGTAAATGGTAAGAAAAGTGACGCTGTTTCAAAGACAGTTGAAATAACTGTTATACCTTTAGCTGAGTATATAATGTCATTATATACGGGTACTCAAGGTACTAATGGTCTTTATTATCATACTTCAAGTTTAGCAAATAGTGCATCAGATAATTCATACAGATATTCGGGAGTGAATCCAAATAATTATATTTGTTTTGGAAGTGAGGCAACTACTTGTCCAAGTGATAATTTATATAGAATAATTGGTGTATTTGATGATAAAAATCACGGAGTTAGTGGAGAAAAGTTGGTTAAAATTATTAAGAATGCTACTTACGGAACTCACAATTGGGATTCAACGTCTGCGACATGGTCATCTTCATCAATAAGAACTTATTTAAATACTAATTTTGTTAATGAAAAACTTTCTGGTTATACTGATAAAATAGCAACAGTTTCTTGGAAAGTAAGTGGTCATAATAATGCTCTTATTACTACTAAGTCATTCTTTGATACTGAAGTTAAAAATGCAACTAGTACTTATTCTGGAAAGATTGGATTAATGTATGTAAGTGATTATGGATTTGCAGCGTTACCGACTTATTGGAGTTCTAATGTTGGTGATTATTCAAGTGCTGCTTATAATTATGATTTCTTATATAAAAAATCATATACTCAATGGACGATAACATTAGATACTACAGGTGGTGCATTTTATGTAGGAAGCAGTGGTGATGCTTCTAGTGGTTCATTTACTAATACCTATACTGTTTTCCCTGCATTTTATCTAGAATCATCGGTTGGTTATTTATCTGGAACAGGTACTTCGAGTGATCCGATGAGGGTTGTATAATTTACTTGTAAAGATGTGTAAAATTTATGAAAAGTGAATATTAAATATTTACTTTTTTTTATTTGTTTGGTAACATATTAATAGACAGTGGTAGTCTGTGGGAGAAAGTGGGGGATAATATGTTACTGGGTGAATTTCATCATAATATAGATGAAAAGAATAGACTAGTTATTCCAACTAAACTTCGTGAGGAATTAGGAAGTAGTTTTGTAATTGCTCGTGGTATTGAAAAATGTTTATATGTTTATTCAATTGAAGAATGGGAAAAATTAGTCAATAAGCTTAATACTCTACCTTTCACAAAAAAAGTCACTCGGACCTTCACACGATTTTTATACTCTGGAGCCACTGTGGGTGAGTTCGACAAAAATGGTCGAATCAATATTGCCTCCCCATTGGTTAGCTACGCCGGTTTAGACAAAGAATGTATCGTAATCGGCGTTGGTGACCATTTAGAAATTTGGAATAATGTTAAATTTAATGAGTTTTTCTTAGAAAATAGTGATATAATAGATACTATTGCAGAAAAATTGTTTATAGGTGATGAAGATGCATTATAGTGTTTTAAAAAATGAATTAATTGAAAGTTTAAATATTGTTCCAGATGGTGTGTATATTGATTGTACGATTGGTTATGCTGGGGATGCAAAAGAAATATTAAAAAGAATTCCAAATGGTTTTCTATATGGGTTTGATCAAGATGAAAGGGCAGTTAGTTATTCAACTGATGTTTTAAAGAAAATCGGTAGTAACTTTAAAATATTTAATACTAACTTTGTAAATTTAGAAGATACATTAGATAGTGAGAATATTTTATTAGTTGATGGAATTATATTTGATTTAGGTTTTTCTTCACCTCAGATTGATGATGAGGCTCGAGGTTTTTCATTTATGCATGATGGACCACTTGATATGAGAATGTTTAGTAGTGGAAAAAGTGCTAAAGATATAATTGATAGTTATAGTGAAGAAAAATTAACAGAAATATTTTTTAAATATGGAGAAGAGAAGTTAAGTAAAGTAATAGCTCGTGGTATTAAAAATAGTAAAAATATTAATACTACCTTGGAATTAGTTGATGTAATTAAAAGGAGTGTTGGTGCTAATTATTTTTATAAACAACATCCTGAAAGAAAGATATTTCAAGCTCTAAGAATTGAAGTTAATAATGAACTTGGTGTTTTAGAAAGTATTTTGCCAGTTGCTATAAAGCACTTAAAAAAAGGTGGAAGATTATCTGTTATTACATTTCATTCGTTAGAAGATAGAATAGTTAAAAATGTATTTAAAAAGTATAGTGAAGTTGATGAACTTGTTAGTGGTTTAAAAGATATACCTGAAGAATACAAACCATTAATTAAGTTAGTAAATAAAAAGCCAATACTTCCTAGTGAAGAAGAACTACTTGAAAATTCAAGAAGTAGAAGTGCTAAATTAAGAATAATTGAAAGGATATGATTTTATGGCTAAAAAGGGGAAGAAAGTTAAATTATTAAAGGGTGAAAAAATGATGTATGTATTATTACTTGCATTAATTGTTGCTATTCCACTTTTTAATGTTTATACATCATCACTTTTATCAGAAACAAATAATGAAGTTGAGAAACTAAAGAAAAATATTGAAAAACAAGAACTTGTTAATCAAGGGTTATCTATGCAAATTGATGAACTTGCAAGTTTAGAAAATATTCAAAGTGTTGCTGATAATTTTGGACTTTCTTATAATAATAGCAATATAAAATCTGTTGGAGAAAAATAAGGAGAAATGATTTATGAAGAAAAGAGTTACAGTTAAAATATCAAAACCAATTATTTTAATTGTGGCTTTTTTATTTGTTGCAATTATTGGTAAACTTAGTTATGTTGTCTTAAGTGAAACGGTAGATGGAATAAATTTACAAGAAAAAGCTGCAAGTATTGCAACCACTAAAAAGACTTTGTATGCAGATCGTGGTAATATATATGATGTAAATGGAGAAGAACTTGCTAGTACAGTTAATTCATATACTGTTATTGCTTATTTAAATTCTAATAAAACTAATGTTGAAGATAAAGAATATACTGCAGAAGTATTATCACCACTTCTTAATATGAGTAAAGAGAAATTACTTGAGTTACTTAATAAAAATTTGTATCAGGTTGAGCTTAGACCTGGTGGCTATAATATAAGTGAAGTTGTTAAAGCTAAGATTGAAAAATTAGAGTTACCTGGTATTGATTTTATTAAAAATAGTAAAAAAAGATATTATAGTAAATCTACATTTGCATCATATATAGTGGGATATGCTAAGATGGATGATGATGAAAGGTTAGTTGGAGAACTTGGAGTTGAAGGTTATTATGATGATATATTATCTGGTACGAATGGTTATACAAAATACTTAAAATATACATCAAGTAATTATAAGATTCCAAATACACCGGAAGATACAAAAGCTGCAAAAGATGGAGCATCAATATATTTAACGATTGATTCTAATATTCAACTTATTGCAGAAAAAGCAGTATCAACAATGCAAGAAAAATTTAATACAGAATGGGCAGTTTTTTCAGTAATGGATGCAAGTACTGGGGCAATTGTTGCAAGTGCAACGAATCCTAATTTTAATCCAAATGATACAAATACAATAAAAGAATATATGAATCCTTTGATAAGTTATCAATATGAACCGGGGTCTGTTATGAAGATATTTTCATTTGCATCAGCTATAGAAGAAGGTAAATATAAGGGGGATGAATTATTTACGTCTGGTTCTTATACATTAGATGATGGAACAGTTATAAGAGACTCAGAAAGAAAAGGCTGGGGTACTATTTCTTTTGATGAAGGTTTTGCAAGATCTAGTAATGTTGCAGCAACAACACTTGCTTTAAGACTAGGTGTTGATAAATTATCTGATTATTATAGTGATTTAGGTTTTGGTAAAAAAACTGAAATTGAGTTATCTAATGAAGCAGTAGGTGATACTGAAATAACTTATCAATCTGAACTTGCAACAGCATCATTTGGTCAAGGGGTTTCTGTTACAGCAATTCAAATGCTTCAAGCTTTAAGTGCTATGACTAATGATGGAGTTGTTATTAAACCATATGTGGTTGATAAAATAATTGATCAAGATGGAAATGTTACATATCAAGGAGGAAGAGTTGTAGTAGATAAAGTTTATTCAACTAATACAGTTAATAAGATGCATGAACTTATGAAAAAGGTTGTTGAGATAAATAAAGTGTGGAATGTATCAAATGTAAGTGTTATGGGTAAAACGGGTACTGCACAGATTGCTTCTCCGAGGGGGGGATATTTAGATGGTACTTATGATTATATTAAATCATTTGCAGGAATTATTCCAAGTGATAATCCTAAATATATTATATATGTAGTTGGTAAAAAGCCTGAGACTAATTTAGGTTCTTGGGCTAAAGTTATAACAACCGCAATTGAAGAAATTGCATCGTACGCGAAATTAACTGAATCAAAAAGTGATGCTGATTTAACTAAATTAATTACATTAAATAATTATATAAGTCGTGAAGTTGAAAAAAGTGTTATAGATTTAGAACAAAATAAATTAAAAGTTGTTGTTATTGGTAATGGTAAATATGTTATTAATCAATATCCTTTGAAAAATAAAACTGTTCTTGCTGATAGTAAAGTGTTTTTATTAACTAATGGTGTTGAATTTAAAATGGAAAATATGATTGGTTGGAGCATAAATGATGTTAAAACTTATGCTTTGTTACTTGGTATTAAACTTGATTATAATGGATATGGTTATGTTACTAGTCAAAGTATTGAAGCTGGTACGGTGTTAGATACAAGTAATATGGTATTAAGTGTAACCTTAGAAAATAAGACTTAGAGATAGGTTTTATTTTTTTACAAAAAATTTTTAAAAATTAGCAGTTCTATGTTGACAAGTGCTAATCATAGTATTATAATGTTATTAGCACTAGAGAAGTAGTAGTGCTAAAAGAGGTATAATTATGGATGAACGTAAAAATAATCTCTTAAAGGTAATTGTTGAAACGTATATTAAAACAGTTAAGCCGGTTGGGTCAAAAGCTTTATGTGATTTATTTGGTTGTTCTAGTGCCACGATAAGAAATGAAATGGCAATACTTGAAGAAATGGGTTACTTAGAAAAGAATCATATATCTTCAGGAAGAGTACCAAGTGAAGCGGGATATAGATATTATGTTAAAAATTTGATGGAACCTGAAAAGTTAACTGGTAGTGATATGTTGCAATTACAAAAGATATTTGCTAATACAGATATTTTATTAAGTGATGCAATTAATAAGTGTATGGATATAATTAGTGATATAACTAATTATACAAGTGTTGTTTTAGGTAAAAGTAGTATAGATAATAATCTTTTACAAATTAATATTATTGATTTAGGTAATAATCAAGTAGTAGCAGTTGTGTGTACAGATAAAGGTAATGTTGAAAATAAAACATTTAATTTACCTGATACAATAAATGTTAAAGAAGTTATTAAAACTGGTGAGATAATTAATAAGATGCTAGTTGGTACTCCGATTAATGATGTAAGTAAGAGATTAGAATTAGAAGTTAAACCTGTTATTAAAAATCAAATAAGACAATATGAAACAGTATATAATATTTTCTATGATGCATTTAATGACTTTGTAAACAACAATAGTAATATTCATGTTACAGGTAAAACAAAGATATTTGAACAGCCTGAATATAGTGATATTAATGAATTAAAAAGACTTGCCAATAAACTTGAAGATAAAGATCTTATTACTAAAGTAGAAGAAGTTAGTGATGAAGATAATATTAAAGTTTATATTGGTGAAGAAACAGATTTTGATTCTAATTGTACAATTATTAGAAAGAAGTATCATGTTAATGGTGAAGAAGGTACAATTGCAGTAATTGGACCAAAGAGAATGGATTATCAAAGAATTGTTGGTTTGCTTGAGTATATCGATGATGCTATTGATAATAGAAAGGATACATAATGGAAGAAGAAAAAATAAAAAAAGGTAAGCAAAAAGTAAAAAATGTTAAAAAGAAAGAAAATACTAATAATAAAAAGAGTGTTGTCCATGATGAAAAACTAATGGAAGAAAAAAATAAACTTAATGAAAAACTTCTTAGAGTAATGGCAGAAATGCAAAATATGAAAAGAAGAAATGAAGAAGAAATAAGTAAGTTATGTAAATATGATGGAGAAAAA
>CAKOKR010000033.1 GCA_934095965.1 uncultured Bacilli bacterium | reverse complement strand
TATTAAAGGATTAACATATACTGAAGTTACAGATAGAACAAATAAAAAAATATCAGGATATGATATAACAACTAAAAATGGATTAGTAACTATTTTTAATAATAGAGAAATTACAGCAGAACCAAAAGCAGAAGATAAATGGAATATAACTATAACTTTTGTAAATTATGAAGAAAATCAAAATGCTAATACTGGTAAAGTTTTATGTGCTAAGTTAATGATTCAAAAAGAAATATTTAATATATGTAAAAATGGTCAAAATTTAAGTTCTTGTATTGTAGCAAGGAATGCTGTTGATGATAATTTATATCATCATGATGGAACACTAGAAAATGGTATAAATGATAATTCATATAGATATGCTGGGGGAGAAGCTCATCCTGATCTATATACGTGTAAGTATGAAGGCAATGATGTAAAGAATAAGTTTAATTTGTATTCTCAAAATTTATTAGGTACTCCGGGTGATAATAGACATGAAAAGGGTGAGTGTGCTAACGTTTATAAAATTGTTCAAAATGATGGTACTATAATGTATGGTGATAGTACTGTTGTAAATGGTAAGAAGAATGTAAAATGGGATAATACAAGTAATAAATGTGTAACAATAGATAATGAAGATGTAACATCAAATAATACTCTTACAGAAGAAACATGTAAGGGAAGTGCTTACTATGTTTTTGATGGGAAATATTTTAAATATAAATTAGGTAATGTGGAAGAACTTGGATCTGGTGTAGAAACATTAGTTGAACCAGCAGATGATGGGGTAAAAAACTTTGTATGTTTTGGTTCTGATGAAAGTCCATGTCCAACTGATAATTTATACAGAATAATCGGCGTATTTGATCATAAAATAAGTGAAACTAAAACAGAACAAAGAGTAAAATTAATAAAGTATGATTATGCAACAAGTGATTTATTAGGAACAGATGGGGATTATAGAATGAAAGGAACTTATGTTGATTTATTTTATAAAGGAAGTAATTATAAAAATATCGCATTATATTTTTGGTTGTATGTTGACAATGGTACATGGAGTGAGTCCAATTTTAATAAAATAAATTTAAATACTAATTTTATTAATAATATTGGTAAAAAGTGGTCAGATAAAATAGCGGAGACCACATGGGAAGCCGGAGAATATGGTTGGTATGATGTTTTTGAGGTAATACCATCAACAGCATATCAAAATGAGATAGCATCCCCAACAAAAAGTATAACTTATGTTGCCAAAATAGGATTAATGTATGTAAGTGAGTATGGATTGGCAGCAGATCCAAGTGCATGGACAACAAAACTCAATAATTATAAAAGCGAAAGAAATAAAAATTGGATGTATATGGGAGCTGATGAATGGGTGTTTGCTCAGATAATAACACTGTACAGCATGGGCGGTTTTATAAAAAACGTCGGCAATAGTTTGGGCGCTGCCGTTCGCCCGTCTTTTAGTCTCTCATCTTCCACAACCTATAAAATGGGTCAAGGGACAGCCGCAGACCCAATCAGAATAAACTGATTGACGGACAGTTTAAAAAAAATATCGGTAAAACCTAACAAAAAAGAGATAAAAAGTTCGACCAGTGTTGAACGATTTACCTCTTTTGGCTCTTCGAAATCTAGTGGGGAGATGATAATAGTATTTAATCATCTCTTTTTATATGGGATAATAGGTGTAGAAAGAGGTGAATTTTTAGTGAATGAACTAAGAAAAATTATGGGGTTAGATGAAGATTATAAAGTTATTAAGGTGGAAGAGAAAAAGAATGGTAAAGCAGTAGCAAAGTATATATATGTAGAGACCATAGTTAAAAAATATAAGTGTCCTAAATGTGGTAAATACACAAAAAGTATCCATGATAAGTTAAAGCCAATAGTATTAAAATATGTAAAAGTATTTGAGTTTTTAACATATGTTGTACTTATTAAAAGCATCCAAAGTTTTAGGTAATATTCTAAAAGATACTAATCTTTTAACAGATCATTGTGGTGATAAGAATTATAAACTTTGGGATATTGCATATAGATAAAATATATTACACAAGTGTCAAAAACTAGATTAAGGATACATGTATATTTATAAAAAATGGCTGTAATGAAATTATTTTATTTCATTACAGCTTCTTTTTAGTATTTTCTTTTTCTAGTACCAGTTTTTTCATCAATCCTAGTTATATTTATTTGTAGGTTATCATTTTCTTTTATTAATAAGTCAGCCTCAATGTTTAAAGCAATTGCTATTTTTTCAATTGTTTCTAGTGAAGGAGAAAATTTAGCTCTTTCTAAATCTGATATATATTTATCAGTTAAATCAACTTTCTCTGCCAGATCTTCTTGTCTTAAATTTTCTTTTATTCTATAATATTTTAAATTTTTACTAAATGTGTTTCTTAAATTATTCAAAGTTATACCCTCATTTCTACTTAAATTATAAAAATAAAACTATAAAATAAAAACCTAGTAAAACTTTGATTAATAATCTTGACTTTACATTTTTATTAGTGATATACTATATTTATATTCAAAGTATCACTTTGAATAGTTGCTAAAAAGGAGTTGGTAAAAATGACAGACAAAGAAAGATATGTAGCTAAAATAGTTGCAGTACTTGTTCTAGTAATCGGAGTATCATTTGCATATTTTATAGCAGAAGTGCATGATGAAAAAAAAATTGATGTAAACGTAGTATCAGATAAACTTGATAGCTTAACGTATACAGTAGATAAAGATATAGATTTATCAATAAATCAGTTTAATTTAGCAAATGGAGAAGAAAATGTATCAGATAGCTCTGTAGCAACAGTATCATTTTTAGCAAATAAAACAAGTAATCAAGCTGAAACTTTTTATAATATATATTTTTATATAAAAAATAATCAATATGTTTATACTACGGAAGATAAAAAACCAGAAATTATCTTAAATGTTTATGATAATGATAATAATGAAATAAAAACAATAGATGGCTTAGATTATGTTAGTGCCACCAATGCAAAAGGTACTATATTAAATGGGTTTGATATTACAGATAAAGCAGGTCTTTTTAAAGTTTCATTAAATAATAAAATAACAGCAAATTCCAGTATTATACCAACAAAACAAACATGGAAAGTAACTTTAACATATATTAATTTAGAAAATAATCAAATTGCAAATGAAAATAAGACATTAAAAGCTAATATAATATTAAATGATAAGATATATAAGAAATTATCAGAAGTCTGTCAAAATGGTGATAACTTAGCAAATTGTATAATCTCTTATCATGATAGTGAGGAAGCAATAGCAACAAATATATATCACCACGATGGAACATTAGAAAATGGTATAAATGATAATTCATATAGATATGCAGGAGCAGCAAATGCAGTACATAATTTTGTCTGCTTTGGTTCAGATGCTGATTCGTGTCCATACGATAATCTATACAGAATAATCGGCGTTATAGATGGAAAGGTAAAACTAATTAAATATGATTATGCTAATAGCAATTTGCTGGGAACTGATGGAGCTTATCAGCCGTCTACTTATCAAAAAAAAGATTACCCAACATATAGAGGAAATCATGAAACGATAAATAGGTATAGTTGGAATAGGGCAACTGGAAAAAATACATGGAGTGAGTCTAATTTAAATAAAATAAATTTAAATACTAATTTTATTAATAATATTGGTGAAAAGTGGGCAAGTAAAATAGCTGAAACCACCTGGAAAGTCGGAGGAAATATATGGAATAATCTTATTGGATTATCAAAATCCAAAGTATATCAAAATGAAATAGTAAATCCTGAACCTGGTACTTTTTCTACAACGGCAGAAAAGGAATATAAAGCAAAAATAGGATTAATGTATTTACATGATAATTTGTGTACAAAATTCTCTATATATTCGCAGTGGATGTTCATGGGACTTTATGATTGGACGATTACCCGCAGGTCAGATGTGAAAAATGTTGCTTTTTTCTTGAATTGCTCAGATGCTTTTGATAGTCTTCCTATAAGAGATTATAATGCAGTCCGTCCTGTTTTTAATCTTGTGCCTTCAACAACATATATTAGTGGAACCGGTACAATCTCAGATCCAATCATAATTAACTGATTGACGGACAGCTTAGAAAAATATCGGTAAAACCAAGCAAAAATGAGGTAAATAGTTCGACCTGTGTTGAACGATTTGCTTCATTTTTTGAGTTATAAAGATGCTAAAATTATATCAAAAAGTTACAAAAGAAACATTTTTATTCATTGTTTCTAATAAAATAGAAATTATTTCACGCAAAAAAAGTTGTAAATGTCAATATAGAATATCATAAATATTTTATAGTTAAAATCTTATTATAGAAACTGATAGAAATGTCAAAGTTAAAACCTTATATGTCATATAGAATAAATTTAATTGGTAATCTAATATATTTGGTTGAGTTTATTGCTCGATGAAATAGTGTTAAACCAATTTAAAATAATGACATCACTCTTCTTTTTCCTTTATCTTTATACGCTTTATGTGTAACTATTTTTTCATTATTATAATATTTAGTATTTTTAGAATAATCTGCCCCAATAATTGTTGGAAAAAGAATAATAGTACAAGCCATAGTGTACATAGTGTTGTATGCTTTTTTCGCTTGCATTGTTAATAGCTTCTAAATAAAGTTCATTACTTTTTTGTATATTATTATTTTAACATTAGAGTTGCCATTTTAAAAGGAATTAAGAGTGATATGATATAACATGATAGTTATATCATATTTTTAATTTATAAAAACTGTCCGTAGGTAAGTTCACATAAATTAATACAAAATAAAACCATAGATTTATATCTATGATTTTTTCTTTCTGTTGTTTTTCTTTCTTTTTGTTGGGCTTACATAACCATTGTTTCTTCTTGATGAATTGTTTTTAGTAGCATTACTTTTCTTTTTAACTGTATTTGTTTTTTTCTTAACTGTAGGTTTCTTCTTTTTGACTACTGCCTGACTGGCAGGGGTGGTCTTTTTAATTGGTCTACTTGGTTCTGAATTAATTATTTTATCAAACTTAGTATTTGAACTTAATTTAGATGTACCTTTTGTTTTTATTTCATATTTTTCTAATTTAGATAGAATTAACCAAAGTATTATAATAACTAATATTAATAGATAGATTGATATTAATGCAATGAAGAAAATATCAATACCATCAAAAGTTTTTTCCATAACCATCACCACACATAATCTTATTATATTATATTTTTCTTAAAAAATATAGCAATTTTACATATTTTTAACTTAAATTTTGTAAATAATTTGTTTGATAAGCAAATTTTTGGTATAATATTTACGAATATAGTAAAAGGAGGTCATACAATGAAGAAAAAAATCATGTTGTTAGGTTTTGTGACATTCTTTTTGTTTTGTTTAAATGTTAAAGCAGTTGGTTATACTTATAGAGTTAAAATTATAAATAGTGGAGTTAATTTAAGAAATAATCCGGGGGGAAATGATGGTGTTAGAGTTGGTTTGTTATCAAAAAATGATTATTATATTTTAGTTGATGATAAATTGTATGATGATGAAAATAACCATAAAAGATGTAATGGTGGATGGTATCATATGACATATTATACTGATGTTGAAGGGTATGTATGTAGTGATGATGTTAAACTTGTTAAGTCATATAGTTCTGATGATGTTGAAGCTTCGACTGATTGTGAGAAGGAACTAGCTAGTTTAGGGTTTCCATCAAGTTATTGGGGTGGTATTTGTAGTATTAAAGAAGATCATCCGACGTGGAATTTTCAACCAATAAAAATTAATTATAACTGGGTTGATGTAGTTGATAAAGAAAGTGTATGTGGAAGAAATTATATTCATTTAAGTGTTTATGATAAAGAGTTTTTGGATAAAACATGTAAATCTACTTCGCCGGGGGGTTATGTTGCTCCGAGTCAAAAAGCTGTTGCTTATTACATGGATCCAAGAAATGCTTTTACGGAAAAATATTTATTTCAATTTTTAGATCAATCATATGATACTAGTTTGGAAAAAAGTTATCCGAATGCTGTTGAATCTATACTTAATGGTACTAGTTTTAATGATTATCACATTAATACAGGTGTTAGTTTAAGGGATATAATATTAGCTAAAAGTGTTAATAAGGTAAGTCCGATTGCTATTGCATCAAAAATGAGAGTGGAACTTGGTACTGGTACTAGTTTATATAATTTGTATTCTGGTACTTATGCAGAACAAAATGGCATATATTTAGGTTATTACAACTTCTTTAATTTTGGTGTTACTGATTCTTGTGTTGCTGAGTCTGGTACATCAGTGTGTGGTTTAAGTTATGCTTATCGAGCTGGTTGGAAGGGTGTTGACAATGCAGTTGAAGGGGGAATTGTTCAGTTTTCATCAGGTTATATTTTAAAAAATCAATATACTGGTTATCTTCAAAAATTTAATGTAATTGTTGGTGAATTTGATGATCTTGGTAAACATCAATATATGACTAATTTAGCTGGTGCGATGAGTGAATCTAATACAGCATTTAATTCTTATAGTAAGAATAATTTGTTAGGTATTGCTTTGAATTTTAAAGTACCTGTTTATAATAATATGGGAGCAACAATTAATAATAGTGCGAATGGTGCAGTTGATGATGGAGATAATTCTACGAAGCCAAGTGATATGGATATTCCTACGATTATAACTGGAAGTAATTTTAAAAGCTCATCTGATTATATATATGGATTTATGGTAGGTAGTGATGTTGCTACAGTTAAAGGTATTATTGAAGGGGTTGCTGGTAATAAAACTGTAGTTATATATGATAGTAATGATAATGAAATAAGTTCTGGTTTAATTTCAACAGGTCAAAAAATAAAGATAAGTAATAAAACTACATCACAAACATTTACAGTAGTAGTTAAAGGTGATACATCAGGTGATGGTGTTATAAATGCATTAGATTTATTACAAGTTCAAAAAAATATTTTAGGTACATATACTTTAACAGGTGCTTATAAAGAAGCAGGAGAAACATCAGGTGATGGTGTTATAAATGCATTAGATTTGTTACAAGTTCAAAAGAGTATACTTGGGACTTATACAATAAATCAATAAGGAGGATTAAATGAGAAAAATTAAAGTAATATTGATTAGTTTATTTTGTCTTTTGGTATTACCAGAGACTGTGTTTGCTGCAAGTGGTAAAATAAATGTAAGTGGAACATCTACAGTAGTTGTTGGTAATAATGTTACTGTAACAGTTACTTTATCTAGTTCAACATTAATAGGTAGCTGGGAAATGTCACTTAATTATGATAAAAATTATTTGCAATTAAGAAGTGCCACTAGTGAAAGTAATGGTATTAGAATGGCAGCATCAACTGCTACTGGTGTTAAAAGTAAATCATATACTTTTACATTTAAAACATTAAAAAAAGGAAGTACTAGTGTAAGTGTTGGTGGATATCTTGCATATGCATATGCTGATTTAAGTGAGATATCTTTATCAAGTAATTCTAAAACAATTAATATTATTACTCAAGCTGAGTTGGAAGCAAGTTATTCTAAAAATAATAATTTAGCATCTTTAGGTATTGATGGATTTACTTTAACACCTGAATTTAATGCTAATACTTTAGAATATTCTGTAACTGTACCAGAAAATACAAAAGAAGTTAATATTACTGCATCTGTACAAGATAGAAAAGCTAGTGTTACTGGTGTAGGAGTTCAACAAGTAAATCAAGGTAATAATAAATTTTTAGTTACTGTTAAGGCTGAGAATGGTGCAGAAAAAACGTATACAATAAATGTTGATGTAAAAGATGAAAATCCAATTGAAGTAACTATTAAAGATAAAAAATATACTGTTGTTAAATTAAAAGAAAATTTACCAATAGCTAGTTTATATAATGAATATAGTGTAAAGATAAATGATTTTGATATTCCTGCATATAAAAATGATTATACTGGATTAGTACTTGTTGGTTTAAAAGATAGCGAAGGTAATATATCATTATTTATATATGATGAAAAGAATAATAGTTATAAAGAATATAGTGAGTTAAAATCAAGTCAAATTACAATATATCCTTTGGAAACAGAAGAAAAGGTTGATGGTTATAAAAAGGGTAATGTTAAGATACATGATATGGATGTTGAAGGTTTTTATTTAAGTGAAGATTCTGATTTTGTTATTATATATGGAGTTAATGTAGAAACTGGGGATAAAGGTTTTTATATGTATGATAAAAAAATGCAAACTTTAATAAAATATAATGATGAATTAAGTAGTTTGTTAAATGAAAAGATTAAGTTATATACTTATATTATTATTGGGTTTATTTCTTTATCTGTAGTTATGTTAATAATTATTATTGTTCTTGTTTGTAAAAAGAGTAAGAAGAAAAAAAGAGGTAAAGATAAAGAAAAGGTTGTAAAAGAAAAAATAGATAAAGAAGATAAAAATGAGATTATAGAGATATAAGCATTGCTATTTAGTGATGCTTTTTAAATGCATAAAAAAAGAATATATCATAAAGGGATAAAATTTTTATATTTTCATGTTGATATATTCTTTAATTTTTTCTTCGGGTAAATCTAGAGCTTTTGCGATTTCTTTTGTAGACATAGATTTACTAAATGCTTGAATTATTTTGGCAATGCCTTTATTTTCTCCGACTTTTTCATTATGGTTTCTAACATTAATTAATCTACTTTTATCATTATTTTTAAAGTTGATTACAGCTGGATCATTAACAAAATCTTTTATTATTTCCATTGAAGTCATAAATAATTCATCTCCTTAAAAGATAATTATCAAGTGGTGTGAATTTTTATAAAGCCATTTTTATATAATTTTTTACATCTTTAACGGATAAATTCAATTTTTGTGCAATGCTTTTACAAGACATTGTTTTAGACAAAGTTTGAATGATTTTTGCAGTATTTAAATTACAAGCATCAATTAATCTGCTTTTATCATTTCTTTTAAAGTTGATTACAGCTGGGGCATTAACAAAATCCTTTATTACTTCGATTGAACTCATAAACATCTCATCTCCTTAAAAGACAATTAGCAAGTGGTGTATGGAATTTATAACATAGTGTTCATATAATTCTTAACTTCTTTTATAGGCATATTCAATATTTTTGCGATTTTTTTACAAGATAATGATTTGCCCAAAGATTGAATCATTTTTACTCTTTCTTTTGTTTCACCTTTGTTTTCAGCAATGGTACAAGCATCAATTAATCTACTTTGGTCATTTTTTTTAAAGTTGATTACAGCTGGATCATTAACAAAATCCTTTATTACTTCGATTGAACTCATAAACATCTCATCTCCTTCCGCTACTTCTTCCATTTTTTCATAGCTATTTGCTACAATAAATCTACACCACTGATTTAATCTTTGTTTACGTTTAGTATACTCTTTTTCTGAGGTTTTGTCAAGCCTTATTAATACGATATCCATCAAGTCATTAAGCAATATTTTTGAAGTGAATTCATTTCTTAATTGATAATCATTTAGAAATGAATTGTTTTCCAAAAACTCATTAGTAATTAAGTTAATACTTGTTACCTTATTAGCTTTTGAGTATGTCTCTTGCTTCTTTAATTGATGCGAATATAGCCATGAAGTATATGCAACAGACTTCTTACATTGTTCATTTCCAAAGTCATTATAAATTTCTATATTATAGATTTCATTGTTTGATAATGTAACTAAAATATCTAAATAATAATCATGTAATGCAACATTGTCATTTTGAATATACTTTTGAGAAGTTGTGTTAACATCCACTACTTTAAGTGGAGAACCACAGTACAGAAGATAAGCATTAACAAAATCTTTAACATATTCTGGGATGGACATAATTTTTTTAAAAACTAAATCATCAGTGAGATTTAAAAAGTTTAATTTTGTTTCCATGTTGTTTTCCTCCTTTTATTTTATTTAATTTTTATCCCTTTCACTATATATATTTCCTTTTTATTGTCATTTTTTGAAAATTTTTTTGCAAAAATAGTGATTTTTCCCAGAAGTCTGGGAAAAAATAATTTTTTGATAGTTAAAAA
>CAKOKR010000032.1 GCA_934095965.1 uncultured Bacilli bacterium | reverse complement strand
ATTCCGAAGCCTCTATTCCGAAGCCTCTATTCCGAAGCCTCTATTCCGAAGCCTCTATTCCGAAGCCTCTATTCTATAAAAATTCTACCATTTATTTTTTTACTTTGCAATACTTTTTTGTTAATTTATCTTTTAAATGTTTTGAAATATACTTCTTTTAATCTATCACTTGATACATGAGTGTATATTCCAGTTGTCGATAAATTAGAATGTCCCAGTAATTCTTGAACACTTCTTATATCTGCTCCATTATTTAGTAAATGGGTTGCAAATGTGTGTCTTAATGTATGAGGTGTTACATGTGTTTTAATTGATAAATGTTTCATTATATCTTTAACTATTAATTCTATTTCTTCCACTGTATATTTATCACCATGTTTATTTACAAATAAATAATCTTTGTCTAGACCTTTACTTAGGTATTTATCTAAATACTTTTTAGCATAATCTCCATAATAAACAATACGTTCTTTACTACCTTTTCCCATTATTCTTATTTTTTTATTTAAAAAATCTATATCTTTAACTTTTATATTAATTATTTCACTTACACGACATCCGGTTGAATAAAACATTTCTATTAATAATCTTCTTTTTAATCCTTCATCTGTAGATGTATCAATTGATTCAAGTAACTCTTCCATTTCAGTATAATTTAAATAATTGGGAAGTTTTTTTTCAAGCTTTGGATTTCTTACATTTAAAAATATGTTACTATTAATTAAACCTTCATTCATTAAATAATTATAAAATGTTCTTAATGTGCTTATTCTTCTTGATATTGTACTATTTTTTAAATTCATCTTATCTAAGTATTTTAAATAATCTATTACATTATCTTTATTTAAATATAAATAATTAATATTTGATTTATTTAAAAAGTCAAAAAAAAGAGTTAAATCTAATTTATAATTTTTTATTGTATAATCAGAATAATTATATTCACTTTTTAATACTTTAAAAAAATTATCTATTACTTCCTCTTTTTTCATTTTTTACCACACTTCTATAAATTTGTTCTATTTCTTCACAATCTTTTTTAAGATTTTGAATTCTTAGATGAAATTCTCTATTTTCATCACGGCATTCTTTTTTTAAATCAGTATATGTTTTAACATCTTTGATTACTTTTTCATTATCACTTATTTCATCAAGTAATTCATTTATTTCACCCTTGATGTGCATTAGATCTACGGAAAGAAACATTTCAATATCAGCAGATGTAATTGGATTCATAAGTGCAACTTCCTTATCTGTTAAATTTTCAACCTCAGTTGGGTGTAATCTTTTATATTCTTCCACTAAAATTTGTTGATATTTCATTATTCTTTCATTCATACTACTAACCCGCCATTTCTATTTTGACAAATCCTTCTAATTTTTTATCAAAATTCTTATCTTGTTTTTCACCAAGATTGATATAAGTTATTTTAACATACCAGTTTTGTGTTACTTCAGTATTTGTTTTTAACACATAATCTTTTGCAATATAATATTTACCAAGACTTGTTGTTAAATCAAAACCAGTTTGTTCTTCACCCTTTCCATCTGTTACACTTACATATTTCAATCCTTCGATTTGTGTTAATTCATCACCATTAGGATCCGTTACCTTAAGTAAAAGTTCTGCATTTTGATTATCTGATGAATATTCTAAATTATTAGTTTCAATATTTAATATAAAGTTATATTTCATTTCTTTTTCAGCAGATGGATTTTCAACTTTTAAATATGCACTTGCAAATGTTTCACTTGTTAAGTTACCCATTCCTTCTCTAAAGTTATCTACGGTTGGGTTTATGTATATTGGATTGCCTGAGTCAAAAGAACTAAAATTAGTTGTAGCAGTTTTAACATCAACAACCGGAGATATTTTAGATACTCTGATCATTGTAAAATATGCATATGTTGCTCCAGTTACCATAATAAGTAATGCTCCAATATAAGCAATAAGCATCAATCTTTGTATTTTTTTATTCATAAAGTATCACCCATTTTTCTATTTTCATATAACCCCTCCTACTATTAATTTTATAATATTTATTAGAAATATTCAAGCTATTTTTGATTATTTTCTTTACTAAATAAACAACCACAATAATCTTGACGATATAAATTATAAACTTTGCTATATTCTATACTTCTTTTATAGCCATCTTCTTTTTTAAAATCACTATATAAATACTTTACACCCATTCTTTTTTCAAGAATACCACCAAGAATATTAATTTGCTTACTATTTTTATGAGGACTTACTGTTAGAGTTGTTCCAAAATATTCAAAATTTTTTTCTTTTGCAAGTGTTGCAGTATATTCCATTCTTAACATAAAACATACTGGACATCTAGCTTTTCCTTCACGCTCTTTTTCTAAACCCTTTACTCTACATCTATATGTTTTATTATCATAATCACAATCCATAAATTTAATATTATGATTAAATTCATTTATAAATCTAATTTGTTCTTCTTTTCGATGTTCATATTCTTCCTTAGGTTCAATATTAGGATTATAATAAAGAACAGTTATATCAAAATATGGTGCAAGGTAAGATAAAACTTGAGTTGAACAAGGACCACAACAACTATGAAGTAAAAGTGTTGGTTTATAATCTAGTGAACTAATAAGTTTTTTTAATTCATTCTGATAATTCATTCTTTTCACTTTCTTTCTTTTTTATTAATTCAAATGGTTGAAATACTACTCTTTCACTGCTACTATCAAAATAAATTACCCCTTTTTGTCCTTCATTTAATGTGGCATAGACTTCCATATATTTATCCATCTTATCAAAATTTGCTAGATTAATATATACTATATTTCCATCATTCATTCTAAGTAAGAATCTATTGCCATCAATAGTTATGTTATCTTTTATATTGGGACTATATTCTATTTCACTTATTAAACTTAAATTATCATATTTAATACTTCCCATTTTTTTAATTAAGTTATCTTTTATATCACTTGGAACATAGTTAACTAGTGTTGGAATACCTACGATATCAAGACTTTCCATAGTTGTTCCATCTTCTAATATATATGATTTATCTAAAATGCTATAATATAATACTTTTTGCTCTGTAACTATTACTTCAAGTTTACCACTTAAAGTTTTTTTAATTTTTACATCACTTATTATATTTAATGTTTTAATTCTTTTAATTACATTTCTAGAATTTACTTTAAACATGTATTTAGAATCATTTAATGAAGATATATTTAAAATTTCTTCATCACTTATAACTTTGTTTCCTTTTATATCAATATTTTTAATTGGCAAATTTAAACAATAGTAAAAAGCCATTATAATTAAATATAATGTTAATATAAGAACTAATAATGCTTTTTTATTTAACTTTCTTTTTACTTTTTTCTTTGCCACACTAATCACCATTTTATTATTACTTGTTCTAATTCTAAATCAATATTTTTCTTTATTTTAACTTCTTTTTTAATTTCTTCGATTAACTTTATTATATCACTACTTTTAGCAAATTCATAGTTAATTATAAAATTTGCATGTTTATTACTTACTTTAGCTCCTCCAACTGATAAATCTTTTAATCCACATTCATCAATTAATTTACCTGCAGATGTACCTTCTGGATTTTTAAATACACTTCCTGCATTTGGATATTCAAGTGGTTGTTTACTTATTCTATCCTTGAATATCTCTTTAATATATTCAAAGGCTTTATTCGCATCTCCTAGTTCTATTTTTAGTATTACCCCTAAAATAATCATATTATTTTTTTTAAAACTAGTTTCTCTATATCCATAATTTATATTATCTTTATTAATAAATTTTAAAATACCATCATCATATACTAAAACACTTATTATATGATTAAATATTTCATCATTATTACATCCAGCATTACCACGTACTGCACCACCTAAAGAACCTGGTATTCCATATAGTTTAGCTAAATTTACATAACCATTATCAATACATGTTTTAATTAATTTATTTAGATTTATTCCTGCTCCAGCATAACAAAACCCATCTTTAAATATTACTTCATCTAAATTATCTAACTTGATTATTGCTCCGTTAAAATCTGTATCTGGAAGTATTACATTTGAACCTCCACCAAGTAAAAGATATGGAATATTTTTGTTCTTTAAATCATCAAATATAATTTTTAAATCAAATACACTTTTTGGTTTAATTAAATATTTTGCTATACCACCAATTTTATATGTATTATAGTTTTTTAAATCAATATTCATTTTTTCTACGAATTCATTCATTTTATCAATTCCTTTATTGTATCATAAATAATATTTGATGATGATTTTTCATTCATCTTATCTAAATTTTTTAACATTTCATTATATTTGTCTTTATTATATACAAGTTCATTTATTGCTACTTGAATCATATTGGCATTTAAGTTTTTTTCTTCGATTAATTCTGCTACACCTAAATTTGCTAAATCTAGAGCATTATAATATTGATGATTATTTGCAACATATGGACTAGGTATTAAAATACTTGGCTTTTTTAATGCAACTATTTCTGATAATGTTGATGCACCTGCTCTTGATATTATAAGATAGGCACTACCTAATATACTTGATAGGTTATCATAATATGGAATTACTTTAACATTTTTAGATAAATTATTATCTTTCATAAAGTCTTCATAATAGTTTTTACCTGCAATATATAATACTTTATATGACTCATTATCTATCATACTTAGATATGCTTTAAATTTATTATTAAATGATTCACTACCTAAGGAACCTGCTACTACAATAATTACTTTATCACTTTTTTTAAAACCAAATTCACTTAAATCTTTAGTCTCTTGCTTTTTTGCAAGTTCTCCACATGGGTTACCAGTATATACAACTCTTTTTGCTCTATTAAAATAAGATTCACTATTTTTAAATGATACACCAACACAATCAACATATTTAGATAACATTATATTTGATTTACCTGGAATACTATTTTGTTCATGAATAAACGTTGGAATATGTAAATTTTTTGCAGCCTTGATAACTGGATATGTAACATAACCACCTACACCAATAACTATATCTGGTTTAAATTCATTCATAATACTAATACATTCTTTAATACTTTTTTTAATTAAATATATATTTTTAAAATCTCTGATTATATTTTTTTTACTAAAACCATAAATTTCTAAACCAACATATTTTATACCAAGCTTTGGTATAATATCTTTTTCCATTCTATTGTGAGTTCCAATATATATTACACTTAAATTTTTATCATGCCTTTTTAATTCATCAATAATTGCAAGGGCTGGATTAATGTGACCCATTGTTCCACCTGCTGAAATAATAACTTTCATAATTTCACTTCCTAATTCAATTATACACTAATTTTTGGAAATATTATAACTAAATTTAAGAAATATTTATATTTTTATATCATCTACGATATACTTTACATTTTTATTCATATTAATAGTGCCATAAATTATTACTTCAATACCTCTTTTTTCTAGATTTTTAATTATTTTATCTGTTGCAATAATGTCAAGCAAACAAATAAAATCTAAGTTATATTTACTATCACTATTTAAAACATAATTAAGTACTCCGTATTTATATTTATTATTTAACTTATTTAATTCTTCGATTACTTTTGTATTAAATGACATAATATAATAATTTCTTTTATACCTATTTAATATTTTTAATAATTTATTCTTATCTATATTTCTTTCTTTTATTTCAATTAATAATATTTTATCTGTTTTTATACTAAGTATATTTGTAAGTAAGCAAACATCTTTCATATCTTTATATAAAGTTTTACTAACTAGCACGCCATTATATAATGCATCATGATAAATAATTATTTTTTTATCTTTGGTAGTTCTTATATCAAATTCTACCCCGATATATTTATCGCTTTTTATTGCATTTTTTATTGCTTCATATGAATTATCTTTTATATATTTATTCCATATACCACGGTGTGCAATAAGATTCATAAGTATCACCAGTTAATTATATGAAAAAAACACCAAAGATAATCTTTAATGTTTCTAAAATGCCATAAATACAGAAATATATATGAGCAATAATACAAAACTTATTACTGATATTTCCTTAGCACTAATCTTTTTTTCTTTCATATTACCTCATATCCTAGAACATAATATCAAGAATAAAATATTTTTTCAAGTACTTATTCTTATGTTTTACAAATATGTGTAAATTATTTTTCTATTTTTTCCCATTTAGCTTCAAGATTTATATTTTTCTTTATCGGAGTATTAAAATCAAATTTTTCTCCATCTTTGTACCAACCAACAAATTTATATTCATCATTATCTGGTAATGTTGGTTCATCTATTTTTTCTCCGATTCTTACACTTATTGGGGCAACACCTGCTCCAATTTTGGCAGTAAATGACACAGTTACTTTTCTAAAGTAAGTTAAATAAATAATACTTATAACCACCATTACACTACCTAGTATAAGTAACAAAGCTTTATTATTTTTCATACTTATCTGCCTCTTCCTATTTCTTCAGTTAATTCCATTACATGAACTTTCTTAAGTTCTAATTCTAATATATATAATTTCTTTAAATACTTATTAATAAATTCTTTTTTTAGTCCTTTTATTTCTAAACTTAATAAATATTGTTTTAATCTTTCTATTTCAGTATATGTTACTAAAACATTACTACTATCAGTTTCATCACTAGATATTAAACCATATATTATTTTTAATAATTTATTATATTCTTTTATTATTTTATTTTCCCAGATACTACTTAACATATCTGGATCTAATACCGTAACTTTTTTAACCCATTTATAAGACTTCTTCGGAGTAAATGAATAACTAACCTTTTCTTGAAAAAGTAATATATCCTCATCTTTTTTATTTTTTTTTAATATATAACTATTCATTTTTATCCTCCATTAAATCAGGTCTTAATTCTTTTGTTTTTCTAATTCTTTCACTCATTCGATATTCATCTATTTTTTTGTGATTTCCAGATAATAATATATCTGGTACTTTTAATCCTCGATATTCTTGAGGTTTTGTATATGTTGGATAATCAAGTAGGGAATCATTAAATGATTCATCTTCAAGAGAATCACTTGTTATTACTCCAGGAATTAATCTAGTAATGCTATCTACTAAAGCCATTGCTGGAATTTCTCCTCCAGTTAAGATATAATCTCCAATTGATATAACTTCATCAACTAGTGTTTTAATTCTCTCATCAAACCCTTCATAATGACCACAAATAATTATTAAGTGTTTTATATCTTTACTTATTCTTTTTGCTACACTTTGATTATATTTTGTACCTTCTGGACTTAATAAAATAATGTAAGCATCACTAGTATCAATATTATCTAAACACAAAAATATTGGTTCACATCTTAAAATCATTCCTGCTCCACCACCATATGGTGTATCATCTACTTGCTTATTATTTAAAGGTGAATAATCTCTAAAATTTATTAAATTTATTTCTATTTTTTTAGCTTCTCTTGCTCTTTTTATAATAGATGTATTAATAAAACCTTCAAACATCTCAGGAAATAGCGTTAAAATATCAATCTTCATAAACCCTCCTACATTATTAAATCTTCACAATTTTTTGTATACAATTTCTTATTTTCTAAATCAAACTTAGTTATATATTCATCTACATATGGTATGTAAAATTCTTTTTTACCCCTAACTTTAATTAATGTATTAACTCCTCTTATTACATCAATTACTTTACCTAAATTAATACCATCATTTATTACATCACTATTTATTAAATCACTATCTAAGTATTCATTACTACTTAAATTTAAATCACTTCTTTTTATATAAATGTTATATCCAACATAATCTAGGGTATCATTTATATTTTCTAAATTATCTATTTTTAATAATACATGATTTTTATGATATCTTACTCCACTTATTTTATGTTCTATATTATTTATTAATATAACATTTCCTATTTTATAAGCTTTATCTAAGTAATTAAAATCACTTCTTACTTTTAGTTCTCCCTTTATTCCAAAGGTACTAGTACTTTTACCAATAAATATCATTTCATTCATGATTTACCTCATACATTATTATACTTGCTGCAACTCCAGCATTTAGACTTTCACAATTATCACTTATTTTAATATTTGTAAAATTATCACACATATCCCTAATATCTAGAGACATTCCATTTCCTTCATTACCTATTACTATACAGACATTTTCTTTATCTATATTTTTTAAATCATCACCAGCATTTACTAGTGTACCCACTATTTTATAGCCTTGCCTTTTTAATACTGGTATTACTTCCTTTAAATTTCTTCTTATAATATTTAAATTAAAAATCATACCTTCGGTAGATCTAACTACTTTCGGATTATATAAATCAACTGAATCATCACTAATAATAATAGTTCCAATATTAAATGCAACTGCACTTCTTATAATTGTTCCAAGGTTACCTGGGTCTTGTAAATTATCTAACATAATAATATTGCCATTTATACTATCTTCAGGTATAAATTTAACTACTGCTATATCATAACTAATTGATTTTTGTTCACTAATCTTTTCCATTATCTCTTTAGTTATGAAGTAGTCAGCATTCTTATTTACACAACTTATTGTTTCAACTACTAAATTATTTTTAATAGCTTCATTTATTAAATGATCTCCTTCTACTAAAAACTTTCTTTCTTTATCTCTAAATTTTTTATTTTTTAAATTACACCAATATTTTACTTTATCATTATGTACACTAGTTATTATCATGATTTCAACGCCTTTCTTGCATTTTTATAATCCGGATATGCAAGTCCTACTAAATACCAAAATTTCTTACTATGATTAGGTTCAAAGAAGTGACATAACTCATGAATAATTACATAATCAAGTAGGTTTATATCTTTTTTTAATAATTCAGTATTTAATGTTACTGTCTTTTTACTTGGGTTACATACTCCCCATCTGGTTAACATATTACGATACTTCAAGGTAAACTCAGGTAAGTTTGTAAAACACTTTTTAGCTATTTCTACTTCACTTTTAAATACTCTATCTACTTCAGTATTATAAAATAATTCTAATGCTTTTATTGATGGTGTAATTACATTATCACCTTCAAATGTAACACCTACATTATCTTCTTTTATTACTATATAATATTTCTTACCTAAGTATAAAAACAATTCATTATCTCTACTTTTTTCATATGCTTTATCATACATTCTTAATATTTCTGTTTTGTTTTCACCAATCATTTTTAAGATATTATTTACACTTAAATATATCGGACATGTTACATATATTTTTAAATCTTCTTTTACCCTAAAATATATATGTTTATTATTTTTTCTAACTATTACAACTTCTATTTCTTTTTTATTACTTGCTTTGTATGTCATCTTTTAGTAAGTCCCTTATTTCTTTTAAAGTCTTAAGTTCTGCACTTTCTACTGTTTTTTTAGGTTCTTCATTTTTATCTTTATGAGTTACTTTATTAACTGCTTTTACTACTAGGAATAAACAAAATGCTACGATTAAAAAATCTATAACACTTTGAATAAATGCACCATACATAATCTTTGTATCTCTAAATGTAATAGATAGACTTGAAAAATCTACACCACCTATAATAAGTCCTATAATAGGTGTAAAGATATTATTTACTAAACTAGTAACTATTGATGAGAATGCCCCTCCAACAATAACCCCAACAGCTAGATCAAGTACATTACCTCTAGCAATAAACTTTTTAAATTCTTTAAACATAATACCACTTCCTTTTTTAATTATACAAAATTATCAAACAATAATCAATATTCTTACCCACATTTTAACTCATTACTATAAATGTCAATATCAAAATTAATTTGTATACTTCCGTTTTTTATTGTCACTATTTGATGTTCAGTTGTTTATTTTTAAAACAACAATTTTCAAACAGCAATATTAGTATATCAAAAATACAAAAAACTGACATATAAAAACCTCGTTTCTCTTGTGTCCAAGAAACGGGGTTCATATCACTTTTAACATTAACATTTCTATCAGTTTTTATAATAACATTTATAAAATATTTTGTTACTAACCTTTATCTGGCGCTTCTGCCTCTCCTCGCACAAACCGCGTGAAGCGGCAGCCGTTTGTTCTATCCGAGTTTTTTTCTTCCTTCTCACTCCAGCTAAATTTTGAGTGGCTTGCCTAGCACGCAGACGTGCTAGACAAGCTTGGCTTAAAGCATCAGTTTATTCTGATTGGGTCTGCAGCTGTGCCTTGACCCGATTTATAGGTTGCGGAAGATGAAAGATAAAAGGACGGGCGCACACCATAGGTTCTGCTATTCACGCTGCTGCTGCTCACAAGGCCATCGTAGCTCACGCAAAACGCATCATTTTTATTATACAAATTATCCGCATCACGGGAAATAATCCATTCATATAGTATCATACGCATCCAATTTTTTCCTATTACGTTATCATAATCATAATTAATAAGTTTTGTTGTCCATGCACTTGGATCTGCTGCAAATCCATAATCACTTGCATACATTAAGCCTATTTTTGCTTTATATTCTGTTTTACTATCTGTTGTATTTGTAGTTACTGGATTTATTATCTCATTTTGATATGCTACTGATGGTGTTACATCCATAATATTATCATATGTATTTCCTCCAACCTTCCATGTTGTTTCTGCTATTTTAGCTGCCCATTCTTTGCCAATGTTATTAATAAAATTGGCATTTAAATTTATTTTATTTAAATTGGACTCACTCCATGTGTTATTTTTAGTTGCATTATTCCAATAATATGAAGCTA
>CAKOKR010000031.1 GCA_934095965.1 uncultured Bacilli bacterium | reverse complement strand
CTTTTATTTGGTTGATATGTTCTTTTCATAATATAATTTCTCCTTTTCTTTAATAGCGTTATTATTATAATATTAAATTGAGTAATAAGTCAAGAAAAATCGGCATAAATCAGAACAATTGTGTAAATAATTTGCTTTTTATCGATGTTTTCTTAGCTTTTTTTTAAATAACTATGTGAGAAAATATTTCCCATTTACCATTCTTTTTTCCATTTTTTCTTGTTAATAATCCCTTTTGTTGCATTTGTTTCATGATTGTATTTATTGTTCTTGTTGATTTTTTAATTAACTTTCCAATTTGTTCTTGTTTAATATTTGGGTTTTCTTTTACTAGTTTTAATATAGCTTGTTCTTCCAAAGTACAATCTTTGTAGTAAATTTTTTCATCTTTATCTATATAGTCAATGTGAGCATACCTATTTTTTAATTCATAGTTTGCATCTGTTAAAAGATTTAGAAAAAATTTTTCTAAGTATGAAGTGTCTTCGAAGATGTTTTTAGAAAAGTTTTTGTAGTTTGCTCTGACTAGTGCATTTCTAAAGTACCATGAATTATTTGCAAATGTATCATCATTTAAAATGAATCCAAATGTTTTTAAATACTTAATTATAAATACCGCGGTGGTTCTGGTGTTTCCTTCTTTGAAAGGATGAACTTGCCAGATATCTGAGGCAAATCTACTTAAGTGTTTTGTTGATTCTTCCAAAGATAAATTTTTGTATGAAAAATTCTTTTCTTGTAAAAAGTCATATTCAAGTGATGGTATTATTATTTCAAATGGTGCATATGTAACTGAATCATTATTTAACACCCATTCTTTTTTTATAAAGTTTTTATTACGAATTTTTCCAGCATGAGTAAAACAATCTTGAAATAATTTTTTGTGAATATTTATAAGTTCAGTTGGTGAAAAAACAAATGAATCATCACTTAGAACTTCTGCTATTCTTACTGCTACTTTATCCGCTTCTTCACTTAGTTTTGTTTCTTCTTTTTTATTATCTTCCACTACTTCATAGTAACTGTTTATTCTTGATTTTACTTCTTTAAAATTTATTTTACCTTCGATATGTTCTTTAGCTGTTTCTACCAAATATTCTGAAGGTTTTAATCCATCTACTTCTTGAAGGCCAATTGCAGTTTTCCAGTTTTTTGTTTTTTCTATTTTTGTTGGTTCACCTTGAGTTATATAAATAGATAATTGCACTTGCCATTTTGGATTTTTTTTCATACGTATCGCCTTCTCTAGATGAATTTATTATACTATATTTTTGTTCAAAACGCAATTTTAATGTGCAAATTTTGCAGTTTAAATTAATTAATTGTTTCAGTTATAATGATATTAGATTTTTTATAAATACGCATACGTTGTTTACTTGTTCTTTTTAAAGTTACTTCTTCTAAATCTTCTTCATAAATATGATAATCTTGATATAATCTATTTACTAATTCTGAAGTTATAATTGATTCTTTTTCTGTTTTTGAAAGATTAGATCTATTTGTATTTACGGGAATATCTTTTCTAAATAAATTAATAGCTATTTTTGATTCATCTGGGTAATTGTAGTTTAATTCTATAAGGGGATATTCAAAATATGTTTTAGAATTTAAATAAATTCCATTTATAAATAATGTTTCATAATATGCTCTGGTATTTGATTTTTCTGTGTATTTTAAGCTTGGTAAAACATCTAGTGAACGAATTATATTCATGATACGATGATAAATATTATATAATACAACATTATAATATAGTGATGTATCTGAAATTTTATCAATATTACTTTTAGAAAGATGTTCTTCCATAACAGAAAACTCAAGTTCAATTAATGAATTTAAGTAATCATATATTTCCTTAGATAAAGTATTTTTGTGGGTCTCTAGTAGATGTTTTAGACTTGTTTTTGTATTAAATAATGAATTCATAACAAAACTCCCTCCGATTTAAGTATATTTTATCATGTTTTTTTGAGAAATTAAACTTATTTTACGTAAAATATATTTTAAAAGAATATTTTTTGTTGCCTATAAATTTTTTATGTGCTATGTTGGTATTAGAGGGATAGTTATGGATAACAAAAATATAAATCCGTTTGATGATGTATCGGATGACCGTAATTGGAGACATAAAAGTGATAAACTAAAAAAGTATATTGAAGCTGGTGCTAATGTTTATGAAGGAGATTTAATTTATGAAAATTTAACAACCGCGGAAGGTATTGTTTTTCCTGAAGTAGTTAATGGTAACGTGTATTTAAGTAATTTAAAAAGTGCAAAGGGATTAGTTCTTCCTAAATACATTAATGGATTCTTAGATTTAGAATTTTTACATGATGCAGAAGGATTACAACTTTGTGATGTTGAAGATGCAGTAATTTTAAATGGATTACATTCTGCTAAGGGACTAAAAATACCATATGATTTTGATTTAGATAAGATTCAATGTGAAGATGAAAGTGTATTATATGAAATTAAGCAAAACCAAACTAAGTATTTTGTGGACTTACCAGAAAAAAAGGATATAAATGAAAAATTTTATGAAAGAAGAAATACATGTTTAAAAGAAATATATTGTCAAAGGATGATTGAACTAATTACCAGAAAATTAGATCTTGGAGTTGCACTTGATGAAGATGAAATAAAGTTTTTAAATAATGCCAGAGATAAAGCTATATTTTTTGATGTTGATAGCAGATATATGGTTGATCAAATTGAAGATTTGAAAAAAAGAGTTCAAGAAGAAAATGGTAAAAGTATACAAAAAAGTGAAAATGTTGAATATAATGGAGATTTAAACTTTAATAAAGTAACTGATGCTTCGAGATTAAATCTTCCAAAAAAACTAAATGGTGATTTAAATTTAGATGGTGTAACTAGTGCAGTTGGTTTAGTTTTACCTGAAGTTATTAATGGAAATCTTAGTTTAAATGGTGTAACTAGTGCAGTTGGTTTAGTTCTACCTGAAGTTATTAATGGTGATTTATATTTAAATGGAATAATAAGTCCGGAAGGATTAGTTTTACCTAAGATATGTAAATCTATTGAATTAAATAGTTTAACTTCTGCGGAAGGATTGGTTTTTCCTGATACAATAGTTGGTTTATTAAGTTTAAATAGTTTAACAAAACCTGATGGACTTGTACTTCCAAAAGATAAAGTGGGTGAACTATGGTTGCCCAAATTAGTTAGTGCTGATGGATTAATCATTCCAAAGAAAATTATTGAAGCCGTTAACTTAGATAGTTTACAATCTGCGGAAGGATTGAAATTTCATCCAGGTTTTGATCTTGATTATATAGATTGTAATGATGAAATTAAAGAAGAAATAATGAATAATCCAGAAAAATATTATGTAATCGAAGAAGAATTAGAAGAAGATACTGGAAGAGGCAGATAATATAAAGCCAATCGAAAGATGGCTTTTTTTCTTGGTTTGTGATATATTTATAGTAGGTGATTGATTATGACAGATAACATGAGGAATGAATGGTTAGATATGATAGCTAAAGTTTATTCAAATTTACACAATACAGATAGGGTACTTAAAGCAGCAAGTTTATCTGATAAGAAAAGGGAAAAACTTGCTAAATTCTTTGATAGAATGGATCGTGTACATAAACATATTTCTGATACAAAAAGTGTTGATGGAGATAGAGCTTTAAAACATTTTTATCATGAGTTATATGTTATTAAACCACAAGATATACCTGATGCATACTTTCAAAGTCAAGTTAAAATTGCTAGAGAAAGAGGCTATGGTAATATTGAATTAACAGAAAATGAAAAAAAAGAAATGGCTAAACAAGTTATTGATGATCAAAAAAGAACTTTAGACAATTGGATTGATTATTTTTTATATGATGAAGAAAGTAAGTCTTATGAAATGTGGGAAAAGTACTGGGTTTTTCAAGGACTTCAAGAGCTTGGTAAATATGATAAAGAAAAGGGTAAATTTAGTAAAAGAGATAAAACTACAGTTTATCCATTTCCGCCAGTTGAAAGAGAATTTATTTTTACGACACTAAAATTAATGGAAGATTTTCTTAAAAGTAGAAAGAGCGATGATGAAATTAGAAACGCTTTGAATACTGGTAATTTTAAACAAATTTATGAATATGTTATTAAACAAAGTTTATTAAGAGGAGAACGCAAAAGTATAGCTTCGGAAGGTAAGTGGATAAAATATGAACAGGGGAGTGATTATCAACTTTTGTATAATTCTCTACAAGGATTTTATACTGGGTGGTGCACTGCAGCGGGAGAAAATTTTGCCAAAAATCAAATAGCAGGTGGAGATTTTTATGTATATTATTCATTAGATGAAAATAACGAAGCAAAGGTTCCTAGAATTGCAATTAGAATGGATGGAAAAAACATGATAAATGAAATTCGTGGGATTGCAGAGAATCAAAATATGGAACCTGAGATGTTACCAGTTTTAGAAGAAAAATTAAAGGATTTTTCAGATAGGGAAAGTTATTTAAAAAAAGAACATGATATGAAGTTACTTACATTAATTGATAAAAAGGTAAATAATAATTTTGAACTTGATTTAGATGAATTAAAATTTTTATATGAAATAAATGAAAATATTGATGGGTTTGGACATAAGAAAGATCCAAGAATTAATGAAATAATTGGAAAAAGAAATATTAAAAAAGATTATAGTTATATCTATAATATATTAGAAAATAGAATAACTGATTCATACGATGAATGGTTTAATAATCAAAAAAAGTATGATTTATTTGTTGGTAATTTACAATTTAATATTGCAAATAATAGTGGTGAAGTCACTTTTCCTAGAATAGTTCATGGTAATGTTACAATATGGGGTTCATGTGATGCAAAAAGTGTAAATTTTCCAGAAGTAGTTAATGGTATTTTATCTTTTCCAAACTTAACTGATGGGAAAAACTATGTATTACCTAGAAAAGTAAAGCATTTATTGATGGATTATTTAACTGATGCAAGTGAAATTACGTTTCCTAAAGAAGTTGATACAATGAGTTTAAGAAGATTAGAAAAAGCAAAGAGATTAGTTTTACCTGAAAAAGCTAATGTAATATTTTTATCAAGTTTAAAAGAAGCTTCAGGATTAAAGTTTCCTGGATATGTTGGAAGTTTATATTTATCTCACTTAAGAAATACAAAGGGAATCGTTTTTCCAGATGAAGTTTTAAACCTTGAACTTCTTTATGTAACTGAAATTAAAGATACTAAATTACCAAGAAAGGTTGGTTCATTGTTACTTGATAGTTTAACAACTTTAAAAAATGGCGATTTACCTGAAGAAGTAACATCATTATCACTTCCAAGTATAAAAGAGCTTGATGGTATTAATTTTCCAAATGGATTAAAATATTTAGATTTAACTAATTTAATTAGTGCCAAAGGTGTTGTTTTTCCTGAAGGATTAGAATTTTTAAACTTACTCATGTTAGAAAGTGCAGAGGGGTTAGTTTTACCAAAAAGTATTACTACAGTATATTTAAATAATATAATAAGTGTAGAGGGATTAAAACTACCAATTGGGTTTGATCTAAATAATTTGTATTGTAATATGATTTTATTAGATAAAATAAAAAGAGAACCTTACAAGTATTTTATGAATCAAACTGAAAAAAGAACCATGTAGGTTCTTTTAATTTGCATATATTTTAGGTAAGTTATATATAAAAGTAAATTTGTAGTAATTTGATTTCATGCTTTTATTTAAGTCATAGCTTTTAGTAAATTTTTTATTATAATCGATGCCTGTTTTTAATATATATAATATAATGTTAGACCATTCTGGACATTCTTCATAGTATTTACTAGATTGATAATAGTTTTTAACTTCATCAAAGATAAATGATAATTCAATTTGTTCATAAATTGTTATATCTTCATTTATTGATAAAATACCAAAAGTTGAAGTAGATGGTTTACCAAGGAATGTGTTAATGGCACCGGTGTTAATAAATAAATGATTTTTACATTCTTTATAAAAGTATTTATGTGTATGTGCAAATAAGAATATATCTGCATCATAATCATTAAGTAGCTTATTAAATGTTGATATTGATGTTTGATTTATTATATCTTTTGTATTGTATGGACTTCCATGAGATAAAAGTATTTTTTTATTATTAATTGTTACCATTTTTGATGTTGGTAACTTTTTTAAATATTCTAAATTTTCTTCAGTCAAATTTTTTTTTGTATAATATAATGGGTAGTATTTTTCATTTTCACTGGACATACTTGGAGTTATATTTAATACTGATTCTTCGCGATTTCCAAGGATCACTTCAGCATTTAGGCTCCGTAAAGTATCTATTATTTTATTATCATCTGGTCCATCAGTTAAAAAATCTCCGCATACTAAAAATTTAGATATATTCATATCTTTACAATAATCTAATACTTTTGTTAATAAGTAATAGTTTCCGTGGATATCATTTAATATTGCAACTTTTTCCATCTTACATCTTAATCATTATAACATACTTTTTTGTTGATAACTAGCCCTTTTTGTGGATTGTGGATAATTTGTTGATAACTTAAAAAAATTATCCACAGAATTAACAACATTTTATCAAAAGTGACATTGTGGATAAAATGTTAGTAAGTGGTGTGTTTATAAAAAATTGTTAGTTTTGTTGATAACTCTTGCAAATAGGCATATTTCTGGGAATTTTTATGTGGATAACTTTGTGGATAAAATGTTAATTTAAAAAAATTATCAAAATATGTTAATTTACTCTTTTATTTTTATCAAAAATGGGGTAAAATTTAGATACAGATTTAAGTGAAGCGGGGTGAGGTTTTGAAAACTGATGAATTATTTACCAAATTTTTGAATGATATACAAACTCAAGTTAGTCAGAATGCATATACAATATGGTTTTCGAAACTAGAGCTCTTGTCAATTGTTAATAACGTTGTTACTATCAAGGTTCCAATGGAGATACATAAACAAATGCTTTCTGATACCTATGCTGATATTATTGATGCTTCATTCTTTGCAATGACAGGAATCAACTATACATTTAAGTATATTACTGAAGATGAAGTTGAAACATTTGTGGAACCTGTTGTGGAAGAACAAGTTGAAGAAAAGGAAATTGAGTGGAATACTAACTTAAATCCTAAGTTTACCTTTGATAATTATGTTGTTGGTAATTCAAATAGACTTGCTTTTGTAGCTGCTAGGGCTGTTGCTGAGGCACCCGGAACTATTCATAATCCTTTATTTATATATGGAAGAAGTGGAATAGGTAAGACACATTTAATGCAAGCAATAGGTAATTATATTAAGGATCATTCAAATTTAAAAGTTTTATACACAACAAGTAATGAATTTAGGGATGAATTTACTGGTATTGCTAATAGTAATAATAAAATAGGGTATGCTAATGATTTTAAAAATAAGTATAGAAATGTTGATGTGTTGATAATTGATGATATTCAATTTTTAGTAGAGGCTGAGAAAACTCAACAAGAATTCTTCCATACATTTAATGCACTTCATCAAGCAAATAAGCAGATAATTATTAGTAGTGATAAGAGTCCAGATGACTTAAAAAAGATAGAGGAACGTCTTCGAAGCAGGTTTATGTGGGGACTTCCTGTTGATATTTATCCTCCAGATTTTAATCTTAGATGTGAAATAATTAGATCAAAGGTTAAAAATACAAGTATAGAGAATAAATTAAATGATGATGTTATAGAATATATTGCTAATTCATGTGTTAATGATGTTAGACACATTGAAGGAACTATAAACAGGTTGCTAGCTTACACAGCAATGATGGTTCCTGATAAAATTACTTTGGATTTTGCAAATGAAGCATTGAATGATTATGTTAATACCAACATATTTATCAACAATTCTATTAGCTCAATTCAAAGTGCAGTCGCAGAATACTTTAAAATATCGGTAGATGATTTAAAAAGTAAGAGGCGAACTAATACAGTTGTTAAGCCAAGACATATTGCTATGTACTTATGCAGGGTAGAAACTGATGAGAACTTAATGAAGATTGGTTTAGAATTTGGTGGAAGAGATCATTCCACGGTTAGTACAGCGTGTGATAAGATAAAAGAAGAGTTAGAAAAAAATCCTAATTTAAACAATGTTATCAAAGATATCAAAATGAAATTACAATAAAATGTTGATAACTTGGGGATAATGTTAACAGTTTTTTCTTGGTTTTATACTGATTTGTGTGAGTTATCCACATTATCAACGCTATAATAAAAATAATAATAAATAATAAAAAGAAAGAAGGATGAAAAATTATGAAATGGACAATTGAAAAAAATGTTATTTTAGAAGCTTTAAATAATGTTACTAAAGCTTTAAGTCAAAGGACAACAATTCCAGTATTAAATGGTATTGTGTTTGATGTTAGTGAAGGTGGAATTGAACTTCTTGCAAGTGATTCTGAATTAACTATTAAGGTTATTATACCTAGTACTGATATTAAGTATTTAGAAGGTAGTGGTAAAATTATTATTCAAAGTAAGTACTTTGTTGATATGATTAGAAAGATGCCAAGTGATTTAATTGATTTTGAAGTTGAAGATAATCTTAAAATAAAGATTAGTACTCCGAATAATCAATATAGATTAAATTGTTATAATCCGAATGATTATCCAAATATTTCTTTAGAAAAAAGTGGGGATGTTATCAATATTGAAAGTTCTACTTTAAGAGATATTATTAGTCAAACTTCATATGCGTTATCAACACAAGAAGTAAGACCACTTTTAACTGGTATTAATTTAAAAATTAATGGAGATATCTTGGAATGTATTTGTACAGATTCTTATAGATTATCAAAGAAAAATATTAAGTTGGCAACACCAGTTAATAAACAAGTTAATATTGTTATTCCAGGAAGAAGTATTACTGAACTTGAAAAGATTATTGCAGATGATGTTAATGTAGAAATCTATGTATTTACTAACAAAATATTATTTGTTTATAAAAATATATATGTTCAAAGTAATTTATTAAGTGGTACATATCCAGAAACTAGTCATTTTATACCAAACGATTTTGCATATATGATTAATCTTAATATGAAAGAGTTTTATGATGCTGTAGATAGAGCTGCTTTACTTGCTCAAAATAAAGAAAAGAATATTATAAAGATGCATATACAAGATAAAGAAATGGTTATTACGTCTACTAGCAATGAGCTAGGAAATGCAGAAGAAAAATTACATATTGATTGTAATAATAAAGAAAAGATTGAAGTATCATTTTCTAGTAAGTTTATGATGGATGCATTAAAGGTTATAAAGGAAGAAAATATATTGTTACTTCTTAATACCGATGATAAACCAATACTTATTAAACCTGTTACTGATGAGTCATTAACTGAATTAATTTTACCAATTAAGACATATTAAGGAACAAATTTCGATTTGCTCCTTTTTTTCGACAAATTTTTCACTTTTTTTGTGGTATTATAGGTAGCTACAGGAGGTATTATGGATAGAATTAGTGGTAAAACATTGATTATTTATTATGATAATTTTAATACTGTAATGATAAATACTGATGGTAAAATAATTATTAATGGAAATTTTATTAGATCTATTTTGAATAATAGTTGTATATTTTATGGAAGTTCTTTAAATGGTAGATTAAAGGGTAGTAAAGATTTGTTAAAATGTAGATATAAGTTACCTATTATTATTAGTGAAAGTAATAGATTAATATTTTTTCCTGTTAATAAATATTTTTGGATTAATTTTAATATGATAGAATCATTTGAAAAAAAGGAAAATCATACAATAATTACATTTAAAAATGGTTATAAAAGAAGTATTTTTGTTTCATATAGAGTGGTAAATAATCAAATGCTTAAGTGTAGTAGATTGTGGCTAGAATATTTAGAAAGAAAATAATGATTTTAGTTAGTTTTTTCTTTTAAATAGGTCTATTTTGTGGTATAATTATTGTGTGTATAGGTATACCATTGTGCCTTGTATTTTAATTGTAGGGCAAAAAAGGGGGTATTTATGAAAATTGAGAATATTTGTCTTACTAATTTTAGAAATTATGATAATTTAAATGTTACTTTTTCAGATGCTCTTAATATAATATATGGTTTAAATGGAAGTGGGAAGACCAATTTGATTGAAGCTATATATTTGCTTGCTCTATCTAAGTCGTTTAGAATTAGTAATGACAAAGTTTTAATTAAAAAGGGGAAAATTAAAGCTAAAGTAAATGGAAATGTTTTAAAAAATAATGATAGTAATCTTTATGGCGTTGAAATAACTTTGGATGGTAAAGTTGTTAGTATTAATGAAGAGAAGAAAGATAAAATAAGTGATTATATTTCTAGAATTAATATAGTTTTGTTTGAACCATCAAATACAATGTTAATAAGTGATGCACCGAGTGAGAGAAGAAAATTACTAAATATTGAAATAAGTCAAATTTATAAAGAGTATTTAGTTATATTAACAAATTATCAACGTATTTTAAAACAGAGAAATTTTTATCTAAGAGGAATGTATGTTAATGGAAGTTACACAAGTGAATATTTAGATATATTAACTAGGAAATTGATTGAATATGGAAGTGTTATATCTAAATATAGAAGTAATTTTGTTGATAACATTAATAAGTATATTACTAGTAATTATGAATCTATTGCGGGTTGTGGAACATTAAAGGTTAGATATAGTTCTGTTTATAAGAATAAGAGTCAAGATGAGTTATTTAAAAGATATAAAGATAATTATCAAAAAGAATTAAGTATTGGTAAAACATTAGAAGGTGTTCATCACGATGATTTAGTATTTTTGCTAGATAATAATAATTTGAAAGAATGGGGAAGTGAAGGACAAAGGAAGAATGCTATAATATCATTTAAGTTAGCAGAAATAAGTGTTATTAAAGATATTAAAGGGTATTATCCGATACTTATTTTAGATGATTTATTTAGTGAATTAGATAAAGTTAAAATAAGTAATTTACTAAGTATGTTAGATAGAAATGTTCAGACATTTATAACGACGACGGATTTAAAAAATGTTAGTAAAAAGATAATTAAAGATGCTAAAAAGATTAAAGTATATGATGGTATATTAGAGGAGGAGTAAAAAATGAAAGAAACACATTATACTGATAATGATATACAGGTTTTGGAAGGGCTTGAAGCAGTTCGTAAAAGACCTGGGATGTATATTGGTTCAACTGGTGAGAGAGGTCTTCATCACTTAGTTTGGGAAATTGTTGATAATGCAGTAGATGAAGCATTAGCAGGATTTTGTGATGATATTGAGGTTATAATTGATAAAGGGGATATCATTGAAGTTAGAGATGATGGTAGAGGTATTCCAACTGGTATAAACTCTAAGACTGGGTTATCAACAGTTGAAACAATATTTACGGTATTACATGCTGGTGGTAAATTTGGTGGAGAAGGATATAAAGTATCTGGTGGTCTTCATGGTGTAGGTGCTAGTGTTGTTAATGCTTTGTCTAAATGGTTAGAAGTTAGAATTTATCGTGATGGTAATGTATATTATCAAAGATTTGAAAATGGTGGACATCCAGTTGATGCTTTGAAACTTGTTGATACTTGTGATGCAGAGAGAACTGGTAGTACAATTAGATTTAAACCAGATGAAGAAATATTTACGGAAACTACAGTGTATAATTATGATACATTGTATAAAAGATTACAAGAAATTGCTTTCTTAAATAAAGGACTTAGAATTAATTTATATGATTTAAGAGTTCAACCTGAAAAGCATGATACTTTCCTTTATAATGGGGGTATTATTGAATATGTTGAAATGCTTAATAAGAGTAAGACTCCGATTCATGATGATATTATTTATATGGATGGATCTGAGAATGGTATTGAACTTGAAGTAGCTTGTCAATATAATGAAACTTATTCACCAAGTATTTATTCATTTACAAATAACATTAATACTTATGAAGGTGGTACTCATGAAGATGGGGTTAAAGCTGCTTTAACTAAAGTTATTAACAATTATGCAAAGAGTGCTAAGTTACTTAAAGATAATGATAATCCGTTGATTGGGGAAGATTGTAGAGAAGGGTTAACAATGATTATTTCATGTAAGCATCCAGATCCTCAATTTGAAGGACAAACTAAGACTAAGTTAGGTAATAGTGAAGTAAGAAAGATTGCAAGTGATGTATTTTCTCAAGGATTTGAAAGATTTTTAATGGAAAATCCAAATGAAGCTAGAATTATTGTTGAAAAGTGTATTAGTGCGTCACGTGGTAGAATTGCTGCGAAAAGAGCAAGAGAAGCAACAAGAAGAAAGAGTGACTTAGATATAGTTAATTTTGGTGGAAAACTTGTTGATTGTAAAGAAAAAGATCCAAGTGTATGTGAAATATTCTTAGTCGAAGGGGATAGTGCAGGTGGGTCTGCAATTAAGGGTAGAAATAGTATGACTCAAGCTATACTTCCTTTGAAGGGTAAAGTTTTGAATGTTGAAAAAGCTAGACTTGATAGAGCACTTGGTAATGATGAAATTAAGACAATTATTACGGCTTTTGGTACTGGTATTGGTCAAGAATTTGATTTAAGTAAAATGAG
>CAKOKR010000030.1 GCA_934095965.1 uncultured Bacilli bacterium | reverse complement strand
TATGGTAAATAAATTTAGTACAAGTATTCAAGGCTATAAAAAAGAAGAAGTTAATGATTTTGTTAAGGAAGTAACAGATGAATATGAAAGTATGTTACAAAAACTTAAAAGTAGTTGTGAGATAATTGAGACATTAAAAAGTGAATTAAAGCATTATAAAGATATTGAATCCACACTAAATCGTGCTATTCTTGTAGCGGAAGAATCAACAAGTAACATAAAAAAAGCGGCTTATGATGAATCAAAAGTAATCATTGAAGATGCTAAAAGAAATGCAACTAAAGTAATAAATAATGCGTTACAAAAAGCTGAAAGAATAGAATCTGAAGCTGAAAGTTTAAGAAGAAAAGTTGCAGTTTATAAAAGAAGATTTAGAACTTTAGTTGAAGACCAACTAGATGAAATAGAACAATTTGATGATAGGCTTTAATAAGTCTATTTTTTAAAATAATAAGGTGTTATATGAAAAATAAAAAAGTATATTTAATTATATCAATTATTATATTTGTGTTTATAAGTACCATTATTTTTTATAAAGAAAATGAAGTATTAGATGATACCAATAAAATAAATCCAAAACCTAAAAGTAATTTATTAACAATGATGGTTGAAACAGATGCTGGAACAGGTACTTATGAAGAAGATAAATCTGATGGATGGAAAAGTGATGGTTATGTTTTTAATCAAAGTAAATCTGGATGTGTAAATAAAACTAAAATATCATATGATAAAAATACAAAAGAAATTGTATTAGTAGGTGAATCATCTGATAAATGTTATGTTTATTTTGATTTGGAAGCTCATTCAAATGTTTCTGAAGTATGTCAAGATAAAGATAATTTAGCTGAGTGTATTAAAAATTTAAGAAATAAAAGTTCATCAAAGTTAACAAATATTTATTATCATGATGAAAATTTAACAAATGGAGCAGGGGACAATTCATATCGATTTGCAGGCGGAGATTTTAAATTAACTGATAAAGCAACATCTGCAGGATTAAACACATTAGGTACAGATAATGATGCGTCAACTGATGGAGTAATTAACTTTTATTGTGGAACAACAAAATCATTTCTAGGAAATTCATGTACTGAAGCAACCCATTATTACACATTACAATATGATACTACAAATACACAGTATCAAACTTATGATGAAGTATTAAATAAAGCAGTAAGCGATGGATATTTAACAAAAGATAATGTTAAAAACTTTTTGTGTTTTGCATCAAATGATGAAACTTGTCCAACAGATAATTTATATCGAATCATCGGAGTTTTTGATAACAAGGTTAAAGTAATAAAATGGGATTTTGCAAGAAGTAATCTTCTTGGTGAAGATGGTGATTATGCATCAATTTCAACACAATTCTTTAGTGCAGACCGCGGAGAAAATCCTAATAATCATCTTGATTATCGTTGGAATTATAAAAGCGATACAACTATAAATTCTGGAAATGGTTCACACATATGGAGTACAAGTTTATTAAATACAGTTAATTTAAATAAAAATTATTTAACAAATATAGGAAATACCTGGGCAAATAAAATTGCAACATCTTATTGGAAAGTAAGTGGTAATGCATCATCTGGTATTATGTATGCTCCGGCAAAAACAGCATATCAAAATGAAATAATATCTCCAAGTGATACACTAACTACAGAAAGTTATGAAGCAAAAATTGGCTTATTTTATCCAAGTGATTATGGTTTTGCAACAGATCAAAACAACTGGACAGAAAACTTAGTTACCTATAATAAAGCAGCAATATATGGAACAAACTGGATGTATTCAGGATACGGAGAATGGTCATTAACACCTAGAACTGATTATGAAACTTATGTATTTTATGTTCGTTACAATGGGTTTGTTGGAAGTAACTATGCAACGTATTTACATGGAATTAGACCTGTATTTTTCCTAGATAAAGATGTAACTTATAAATCTGGAATAGGTACAAAAGACTCACCAATCATTATAAATTAAAGGAGAAAATATTTATGAATAATAACAACTATCATTATACTAATGTAACCATTAATAATAATCCGCACGCATATAAAAATAGAGGTCAAATATTAGATGAAATCGATATGTTAAAAGAAAAAATAAAAAACAATATGAAAAAAATAGATTCAGTAAGTACAGAAAATAAACTAGAAATTGAAAATATTATTGCTGAAGATAAAATTAAATTATATGATTTAGAATATGAATTGCTGAGAAGAGATGCTCAAAAAGAAAGCGATAAAGCACTAGCTATTATTATCACAGTTATCTTAGCACTTACTATATTCATATTATTTATATTTATAAAATTTAGATAATAAAATTAAAAAGACTACTTTTTCGTAGCCTTTTTTGGTTTAGTAATAAATTCATTTACTTTTTTCATAATAACGTAACTTCTTGATATTAGAAAACCAACACCAAATAAAGTAACAATACCACCAAAAACATATTGAGCAGTAGAATCTCTTTTGATAATAGCTTCTACTATCAAATAAATCCCAAATAAAATAAGGGCAATACTATAAATTAGTATTCTTTTAAATCTTGATTTTAATTCAATACCTTGTTCTGTTTGATAAAATTCTAACTTTGCTTCTTTTTTTTCTTCTTTACTCAATCTTTGATATTTATATTTTTTCATAATCTATCACCTGAAACAATTATAACATAAAAATTAGTACTAGTAAAATATAATATTTTTTGGTAAAATTATATAGAAGGTGATTAGTGTTGAAAAAATTAGTAATTATATTAATTATAATAGGTGTTTTAGTCGGAGGTTTCTTTGGGTACAAATTTGTATCAGGTAAAATCGAAGAAGCAAGAATTGAAAAGATTAAAGAAGGATGGCACATCGAAATATCAAATGAATTTGTTAAAATAAGAAAAGATTCAGACCGTAATAGTGCAGAACTTGGTGAAGCTAAAAAAGGTGATGTTTATAAAGTAGATGATATGGAAAATTATGGTGGAAATAGATGGTATCACATTGAATATGCTAAAGATAAATGGGGATGGATTTGCAATCCAAAAGGAACAGAATATGTAGATGATGGAAATAATCCAGATGATATTGCATATCCAACAATTAAATTCTTTGATGCAGTTTATTATGTAGATTCAATTGATGATATAAATTATGATCATATCGAAGTTACTGACGATAGAGAAGGTGTAACAGTTACTCACAAAGTTTATCATGAAGTAGATGAATCACAAAATAAAGACCAATACTGGATTCAATATATTGCAACTGATGCCGTAGGTAAAGTTACTAAAAAAGTTCAAAAGATAGAATTTAATAAAAAACCAAGCGAAAACCAAGTATTAGATTTTAAAGACTTAGATAGAAAATAATACAATGAAAAATACAACCAAATTAACTGGTTGTATTTTTCAGGTTATCTAAAATCATTAAAATAAATAAGACACTCTACATTGCTGTAGAGTGTCATAACAATAATATTGGTTGACATTCACTAAGCAGAATGAATGTTCCTTTTATATTATATGTAAGAAATTAATCTCACATACCAATATCTAAATGGTGGGGTGTTAGGGAATCGAACCCTAGACCCACTGATTAAGAGTCAGTTGCTCTACCTGCTGAGCTAACACCCCATATTTGTTCCCTTAAGAACAAATAAATTATACCAAAGAATAAAAAAGAATGCAATAGGGTTTACCTAAAAATGTATACTTTTCTAATAAAATAAGTAAAAAAACATAATTAATAATGTATTAACATGTGACAAATTAGTTATCAAATGATATACTTATATAGTAAAGAAATAAATAAGGGGAGACAAAATATGATTGAAATTAGTTTAAAATCAAGTGATTTATTATATTTATCTGCAAGTATTAATGAAACAAGTAGTGCCTATGCAACAATAATTATAGCACCAGGTTTAAATGAATATAAAGAAAGATACTATGAAATGATAGATTATTTTATAAATAATAAATTTAATATTGTAATATATGATCCTCGTGGTCAAGGAAAAAGTATCAATAACGAAAATACTATTGGTTTTATAAGTGATGCTCAAAAACTAATTGATGACTTTAAAAATGTTGTAAAATATACAGAATCAAGATTTCCAAATATTCCAATCTATGTTATAGCAGATAGTCTTGGAACTCTTCCTGTTATAAATTATTTGCCAGATAATGTAAGTATTAAAAAAATAGTTTTAACAAGTCCACTTTTTCAAAAAGATATCGAAGGTAACTTAAAAATGGCAAAGTTTATGTTAAATATAATGGGTAAGAATAAAGAAAATTCATATTTTCAAAATCTTCTTGGTTTTGGTGCTAAATCAGTAGTGGTAAATGATATAAATGAAAAAGAAAAAATAAAAAATGATTCTAACTGTTTTTATAACTACAAAAATAAAAGCATTTATGAAATACTAAGACTTGAAGAAAACATTAAAAAAATTAAATTTAATAATAATGTAAAACTTGCTATAGCAACTGGTGCTCTAGATACAAAACTAAGTGGTAAAGAAAATATAACTGAATTAGTAAGAGTTTTAAATAAAAATGGTTTAACTAATATTGGTTATTTTGATTATCCTAATATGGGTCATAAAATTTTATTTGATAATGGTAAAAAGTTAGTTTGGCAAGATATTTTAGCATTTTTCCAAAATTAGCTTGTATTTAGTATAAAAATGTGCTAAGATTATTGTGAAATCGATGAAGAAAGACACGATTAATAATTAGTGTTTCATAGAAAGTTAGTGGTTGATGGAAACTAACAAACACATTATTAATTACCACTTTCCAAGAGGATTTAATAAATCCCGGGTAAAACCGTTATATAATTAAGTTAATTAAAGGATGGTACCGTCATATCTATGACTCCTTGGTATCATCCTTTTTATTTGAAAGGAGAATTTTTATGAATTATGAAGAAGAATATCAACTAATACGTGGTAAAATGTTTGAACTGAAACTAAAGATTACTAAGCTTGAAGAACGAACCCATCCAGAGTTATACAAAGAAAAACTAGAAGAATTAAAACAAGAATATGAAGAATTAAAAAATGAAATGTATAAATGCAAATACAGACATTATGAACAAATGAAAGAAGGAAGATAAAATGATAAATATTAAAGAAGATAAAAAATTAAGTGTAATGAATCACTCATGTGCCCACCTTTTAGCTCAGGCTGTTAAACACTTATATCCAGATGCATTATTTTGGGTTGGACCAGTTATTGAAGAAGGATTCTATTACGATATTGATTTAAATGGTAAAACTTTAAATGAAAATGACTTACCAGCAATTGAAAAAGAAATGAAAAAAATAGCTAAGGATGGAAAAAGAATAGTTAGACATGAAATATCAAAAGCTGATGCTCTAGAAATGTTTAAAAATGATCCATATAAAGTTGACTTAATAAGTAGAATGGATGAGAATGAACAAGTTATTTCATGTTATACTCAAGGAGATTTCACAGACCTATGTCGTGGACCACACTTAGACACAGTAAAAGAACTAAAGTATTTTAAACTATTAAAAGTAAGCGGAGCATACTGGAAAAATGATGCTAAAAATCATATGCTTCAAAGAGTATATGGAATTTGTTTTGATACTGAAGAAGCACTTCAAAAACATTTACAAGAACTTGAAGAAGCAAAAGAAAGAGATCACCGTAAAATTGGTAAAGATTTAGGTATCTATATGCTTAGTGACTTAGTTGGTCGTGGACTTCCAATGTGGCTTCCAAATGGATATACTTTATGGAGAACACTACAAAATTACATAACAGATAAAGAAATATATTATGGATATAAACATGTTCATACACCAGATTTAGGTAGTGTGGAATTATATAAAACAAGTGGACATTGGGATCACTATAAAGATGATATGTTTCCAGCAATGAAGATGGATAATGAAGCATATGTATTAAGACCAATGAATTGTCCACATCACATGGTAATGTATAAAAATTTCTTACATTCATATAAAGATTTACCAGTTCGTATTGCAGAAATAGCTAATGACTTTAGATATGAAGCAGCTGGTGCAGTAAAAGGTATTGAAAGAGCTAGATCATTTACTCAAAATGACTCACATATATTCTGTACTAAAGAACAAATCGAAACGGAATTTAAAGGTGTTTTAGATTTAATTATGGATGTTTACAAAGACTTTGGATTTAAAGATTATAAATGTCGTTTGTCACTAAGAGACCCAGAAGATAAAGAAAAATATTTCCAAGATGATGATATGTGGAATAAAGCTGAGGATGATTTAAGAAAAGTATTAAATGATATTGGAATAGATTATGTTGAAGCTAAAGGTGAAGCAGCATTCTATGGACCAAAACTAGATATTTTAATTAAACCAGCTATAGGTAATGAAGTAGCATTATCAACAATTCAATTAGACTTCTTACTTCCAAGAAAATTTGAACTTTATTATATAGATGAACAAGGCGAAAAGAAAACACCAGTAGTAATTCATAGAGCAGTACTTGGTTCGATTGATAGATTCATTGCTCTTTTACTTGAAGAAACAAAAGGAGCACTACCTTTATGGCTTGCACCTGTTGGTATTAATGTAATTCCTGTTAATAATGAATATCACTTAGAATATGCTAAAGCTATTTATGAAGAAATTCGTAAAAAGGGATATCGTGTTGAAATTGATGACCGTAATGAAAAATTATCATATAAAATGCGTGAAGGTCAACTAAAAAAAATACCAATTACATTAATTCTTGGTCAAAAAGAAGTTGATAATAAAGAAATAAGTTTCAGATTATTTGGAAGTAAAGAAACAACTACATTAAGTAAAGATGAATTCTTTAACTACATTGAAGATTTAATGAAAAACAAGAAATAGAGCATAGTCTCTATTTTCTTTTGAACATAAATTTGCATTTTTTTACAAATTGTGATATAATTACTATAACTTGAGGGGGTTATTACTTATGGAATTTAAAAATTTAGACCAAGAAAAGGCTTTTATGAAAAAAGAAGCAGAGAGATTAAAAATATCTTATATGGCAGCATATACGACATATTATGCTAGAAAACTACTAGAAAAAGTAGCTTTGATTAATCATGGTGACTTAGTTGTAAAGGGAAGTTTTAGTCAATATGTTCACTTAGGTGAACTTACTAGACCAGTTTTAGACGTTGACTTATCATCAACATGTTCTCATCAAATACCAATTAATATATTGTTCGCAGCAATATATGATACGTTTGATAATATTACTGAATATGATTTAAGTAGCTTACCTAGACAAACTAATAATGGAGTTTATAAAATACCTGTAGTTGCCAAAGTAAAATATGAAAATAGTAAAGAAATGGTTGTGCCAGTTCCAATAGATTATAAAGAAAATAACAAAGTAATATTTGAAACACAATTTAAAGGAGTTGAACCTTTATTTGAAGGAGACAAAAAGTTTTATATAAACACTCCATCATTCGAAGAACATATCGCAGAAAAATTATATATTATCGCCCATAATACAAGAAGTGATGTACCAAACACCAGAGTAAAAGACTTTTATGACATTTATAATTTGTTTGGAAAAGATTATGATGCAGATAAATTTAGCTTATATTTTGAAACTATGGTTTTAATGTATGGAATGCACCTTGAAGATATAAGTGTAGAATTCTTAAACAAAGACTTCATCAAACGTCATGAAGAATTATGGACTCAAATGAGAAAAAAATATCAATTCGTTGATAAAGATGTTGAACTAAGAGATGCAGTATATTACACAAAAGCAGTTTTAAGTGAACAAATTCAAAAAATAAGAACCGGTGAATTTAAAGAACAAGCATATTCACTTGCAAGGAAAAAAGCCTAGGGGGAACTATGGAAGTTATAAATTTTACAAAAGAAGAAATATACAACATGCATTATTTAAGTATGGTTACATCTGAAGGTGACATAGCTTTAGTTAATGATAAAGCAATCAAATTATTTAGAAGAACAAGTGGAGACTACTTTAGTAATAAATTATTTACCATTCATGCTTTAGCGGATGATTTATCTCTAAAAAGTATAAATGAATTAGTATTACCTGAAAAAATAATAACTATTGATGATAAAATAGTGGGGTTTACAATGCCTTATGTAAAAGGCGTAACACTAGAAGAATACTTAGATAGTGATGTATCTACTGATTTAAAAATTGAAGCATTAAAAAAAGTAGGTAATATCTTAGAAAAAATGAAAGAGCTAAGAATTAAAAATCAAATGCCAGACTTCTTTATTAATGACTTACATGAAAAAAACTTCATTGTAAATCCCAAAACAAAAGAAGTATCAGTAGTAGACTTAGATTCATGTAGTATTAATGGTAACTTAAAATTTGGGTCAAAGTATTTAAGTTATTTAACTCCGTTAGATGGATTTAAAAAATATAAAAAGGTTGAAACATTTACTTGTGGAGCAGATTACATACCAAGTATGGATACAGACCTTTATTGTTATATTATCATGGTTCTAAATTTTCTAAGTAATATTGATTTTCACAAACTAAGTGTAGAAGAAGCAAATAAATATTTTGAATACTTAAGCAATATTGGATTAAATAAAGAATTACTTGATAATATAAGCAAAATATATAGTGAAGATAAAAATGTAAATATAGCGGATTCTCTAGATTATATCAAAGAAGTAATAGGTAAAAGTAGAGTAAGAATAAGATAGTTATCTCGTCAAAATGTGGAATTGTAAAAAAAAATACTAAATAGATTGACGAATCCTTATTATTAGAGTAAAATAAATAACTAATCAAAGATATATTTGATTAATTGAATGGAGAAAAAATTATGAATATTAAAACACTTATAACAAGCTATATTGAAAATGAAAGATTATTTGAAATATTAGATTCCTTATTAGAACAAGGGGTAATAACCTTAACTGACTTAGAAGGTGAATTTATCGAAGCTAATCCTTTAAAAATAATAGCATTTATAAATCATTATAAGAATAATGGATTAAATCTTGAAAAAATGGAAGATGCTATATTAAATTATAGGGAAAGTAAGTTTATTATAGATTATGCTAAAAAATGCCCTTATGCAAATATAAGTAAATGTGAAGATGCAATTATAAATGGATATAGTGAACAATTAATTTATGAATTTGCTCGTGATGTAGATAAAGCAAACATTGAAAAGTTAGAAAAAGCAGTAACTAAATGCAAGCCAGAAGTAATATATTTATTTGCAAAATTCGTAAAAGGTGCTAATGTAGAAAATCTTGAAAATGCTTTAATAAAGTATGCTGAAAAAAATGGTAATGGCAGTTATTTTGCTAAGTTTGCTAAAGATGTAAAGAAAGCTAATGTAGAAAGACTTTTAAATGCAGCCATAAAAAATGGAGATATATTAAATGAATTACTAGAATTTGCAACAATTCCAAATATAAATATCGAAAAAATAGAAAGAGTTATTCTTTCAAAATATTCAAAAGAAGATGTAATTTATTATCTTAATACTATAAAGGGAATAAGTTATGAAGAATTTATAGATTTAATGATTAAAAGAAGTATTGCTAAAAAAGATGCTGAAACTATTTTAAATATCTTAAACTTAGAAGTTTATACTATATATAATGATATAGATCGTGAAATGATTTCAAAACTTGAAGATGCATTAATAAAAATCGGAGATATAAAAGCTTTAATTAAAGTACAAATAAGATATGGTTTTATAAATAATAAAAAAATAAATGGTTACTTATCTACAGTTTCAGGTATTGATGATATTCTTGAAGAATTAATTAATACTACAGATAATAATGAATTAAAAAGAAGTTTAATGTTTATATATAGTATATATAGTGAAATAAAAGTAATTAGAAATACTAAAAAAATAAATAATATAAATGATTTATTAAGATACATAAATGTTTATAATGAGCTTCCAACTTGTAACTTAGTTGAAATAATTAGTGATAAAGAAATTAAAAGAACAAGAAAATAGCCAAATATAATATAAAATATTGTTAACGTTTAAAAAATTCTCAAAAAAATACATAAAAATAATGACAAGTATAAAAAAATTTGTTAAAATAAAGCTAAAAGGAGGGCTTAATGAAGAAAATGAATGTTAAAGTACACCGGCGTAAGTACAACATTTGCTAAAAAAGAAAAAAATATAAGGAGATTATGTATGGAAAAAAATAAGGAAAAAAGAAGAAAAAATATAGTGTTAGCAATAATAATAATTATTTTAGTAATAGCACTTTTATTCATAATTTGGTTTTTTAATCGTAAATTTGAAATTACATTTGATATGAATAATGGAACTAAAGATGAAGTAGTATTAGTTAAATATAATAAACAAATTGATGAAGAAGATGTAAAAACAAAAGATGAATTAGGAGAAAAGTTTATTGGCTGGTATTTGGTGGTTGAACAAAAGGGTAACGAAGAAATACTTGCAGATAAACCGTTTGATTTTACAAAAAAAATAAAAGAAAATATTAAACTTAAAGCAGTATATGAACAAAATAGTGAAATAATAACAATAACATTTGATACAAAGGGAGGAAATAAAATAGCCCCTATAACAATAAATAAAGGGGAAGAACTTATATTACCTAAAGATCCAACTTTAAAGGGAAATAAATTTATGGGTTGGGTAGATAAAAATGAAACTCCTATTTATAATAAAGTAATACTAAATGAAGATACAACACTTTACGCCAAGTGGGAAAAAGTTAAAGTAGAAAAAAAGGAAGAACCTAAAGTAGAAGTTAAAAAAGAAGAGGTTAAACTAACTTTATCTAGAGATGTTATACATTATAATGGAATAAAGACTTCAAAAGCTAGTGCTGAAGTAATAAATCCTACAGGAGAAGTAACTTATTCATTAAGTGATACAAAATGCATGATTATTGATGCTAAAACAGGAGTAATTACCGCTAAAAATAATGGTTTATGTTCAGATGGTGCAGAAGTAAAGGTTTATGCAAAAACACCTGGTGGAACAACTGCAGAAAAAACCATTTATTATGAAAAGGATTTAGAATTAACATCTAAAGATAAAACTTATAATAAATATGCAAAGATATATGGTGATAGTAATGGTTACTCAGTTACTGCAAATCAAGATGTAACTTGGGATGTAACATTTCCTATATCAGTAAGTTATGATTACACATATAATGATTTTAAAACAAAAACATCAACATTTGTAAAAGGTGGTTACTCATTTGATACAATTGTAGAATCAACAGGGGCAATTAGTAAAGTAACTGGTGATGTAAGATTATATGCGAAAACAAAAGCAGGACAAAGCTTTTATATTGATATACATAAATATGTTGCTTAATAATTATATAGAAATTAAAAAAATATAAAAAAAGTAATAAAAATATTTGACAAACATATAATAATAGTGTAAAATATGATTGTTATGAGAAAAAGGAAAGAGATTTAGTATCCACCCGATTGCGAAAAGTAATGGGTATAAAGCCAAAGATTATTAAATAAGTTTAATGGATTTTTTTGGAATGGATACTGAATAAGTATTCATTTTTTAATAATATGGAGGTGCTTATTATAGCAAAGTTTGATAGTAATGAACTACCAATCAATGAGGGAATTAAGTTTCAAGAAGTGATGGTAATCGGGCCAAATGGCGAAAAAATGGGCTTAAAGAATATTAAAGATGCTCTTACACTTGCAAATTACGCTGGTTTAGATTTAGTTTTAATGAATGGTAATGGGGTACCACCTGTTACAAAAATAATGGATTATAACAAATATCGTTATGAAAAACAAAAAAAATTAAAAGAAAGTCAAAAGAAAGCCAGAGAAGCAAATAAAGAGATGAAAGAATATCGACTTTCAGTTACCATTGATGTTGGAGACTTTGAAACAAGAAGAAAAAATGCACAAGAATATCTTGAAAAAGGACATAAAATCAGAGCATTTATCCGTTTTAAAGGTCGTCAAATGGCAAGACCAGAACTAGGTAAGGAAGTATTACTTAGATTTGCAGAAGCTTTAAGTGAAGTATCAATAATTGAGACTGAACCAAAATTAGATGGAAGACAAATAGCGATGATTTTAGCACCAAAAAAAGGAGAAGGTAAGAAATAATGGCAAAATGTAAACAAAAAACACATAAGTCAAGTAGTAAAGTGTTTAATAAGAAGAAAAATGGTTCTCTAACTTATATGAAGTCTGGAAGCAACCATAAAACTGGAAAAGATACAGCAAAAGCAGTAAGACAAAGACGTAATAAAGGTACGTTAGCAAAAGGAGATAGTAGCAGATTAAAATCTGTTATCTAATCATGGAGGTGAAATAATATGGCAAGAGTTAAAGGTGGAAATGTTTCAAAAAACAGAAGAAGAAAAGTTTTAAAAGAAGCAAAAGGTTATTTTGGAAGTAAACACAGATTATATAAAACTGCACAAGAACAAGTATTCCATAGTGGAGCTTATGCATTCAGAGACAGAAGACAAAATAAAAGAAATTTCAGAAAATTATGGATTACAAGAATCAATGCTGCATGTAGAGAAAATGAAATTAGTTACTCTAAATTTATAAATGGTTTAGCTAAATCAGGTATTGAAATCAACAGAAAAATGTTATCAGAAATGGCAATTGATGATCCTAAATCATTTACAGCATTAGTTGAAACTGCAAAAAAAGCTTTAAATGGTGAAGTTGTATCTACTAAAAAAGAAGTAAAAACAGAAAAAGTTGAAAAGAAAGAAACAAAAAAGACTGAAAAAGAAGATTTAAGTAAAAAGACATTAGCAGAATTAAAAGCACTTGCTAAAGAAAAAGGAGTAAAAGGTTACTCTACAATGAAAAAAGATGAATTACTTGCATCTTTAAAATAAATAGTGCTTGCAAAAGAGTGAGTTTTAAATTATAATATAAGAAGAAGTTTATTCTTGGTTTTGATATCTCCAAATCATTACTATGATTAAACCAATTATGAAAGTGGGAGGAAAAATATTATGGCATTAATGAAAGAAGAAAAAGCAAAAATAATTAAAGAATTTGCTAAATCAAAAAACGATTG
>CAKOKR010000029.1 GCA_934095965.1 uncultured Bacilli bacterium | reverse complement strand
TACTTGTTTTCTTTTCATTGGAGAAGATACTAAAACCATTTCTTGTTTGATTATTTTTATCATAATATCATCAACACATTCTTAAACGACAAAAAAATCAATCATTTCTGATTGATTTAATCATTAACATCGCTTTGGTGCGACGATTATTGCTTCTGGAGCGAGTGTCGTAGTTATCTACAACTTTTTTCCAATACACGAATTGATATATAAACATCAATCACTAATAATATTTTAACATAAATTTAATGTTTTGTATCAAAAATCTTGATATTTAGTGTTAAAATAAATAATTAGAGGTGATACTTTGAAAAAGGGTTATTGTCATATATGCCAAAAGTATAAAGATTTAACATTTGAACATATTCCTCCACACAAGGCATTTAATTATATAAGTACTAGATCTATTGAAGGTGATGAAGTATTAAAATTAATGACTGATGAAAGTAGAATGCCATGGGAAATGACTGGTTTAAAGTACAAACCTAAACAACGTGGAATGGGAATGTATTCTTTGTGTGAAAAGTGTAATAATCTAACTGGGAAGTATTATGGCAATGAATATATAAAATTCGCTAATACTATACATCTTTTATTTCCTCAAATTAAGGAAAAAACAAAAGATAAAACTCCAAAAGTGATAGGAATTAAAATAAATAGAATTAATCCATTACTTTTTGCAAAGCAAGTTTTATCAATGTTTTGTAGTACCTGCCCTAATATAACGAAAAAGGATCCAAAAATTATAGATTTATTAATGAATAAAGATAAAAGAGGATTAGACACTCAAAAATATAAATTATATATGTTTCTATTAAATGAACATAAAATTGGATATTCTGGTTTACAAGCTATGTTTATATCAGGAATAGGAATAAGATTAATAGCCACGATAGACGCTTATCCATTTGGTTTTGTTCTTGAATTCGATCCAAACGCTAAAATGAAAGGTCCTGAATTAGATATTACTTCATTTTTTAATGATTATGAATGTGAAGAATACAACTTGGAGTTTGGAATTCCTGTATTAGAACGAAATAATATTATTTCGTGTGATTATCGTACTAAAGATGAAATAATAAAATGTGTAGAAGATAATAAAAAATATAAAGAAAAAATAAACAGTTAAAGCCTATGTTATTTCATTAATACGAGTAAATATTTGAAAGAATGATATTAACAAAAGAAAAACATTTTATATTCTATTGTATTACATTCCTTGCAGAATAGAGATACTTCTTTTTTGTACTTGATGCAATATCCGTATTTTTTATATTTTTTTGTTCTTGTTCTATAATATTTACAATTCATAATAATTTTTATAAATTATAATTTTAGTACCTAAAAAGTACCTAAAACAAAAATTGTATTAAAAAAAGCCCTAAAATAAAGGCTTTAATTTCAATTTGGAGCAGGTGATGAGAATCGAACTCACGTCAGTAGCTTGGAAGGCTATTATTCTACCATTAAACTACACCTGCATTTGTTGACGTATTTAATTATAGCAGATTTAATGATATAATGCAAGCATTCTTAGTAATAAATTTATTGAATATAGTAATTTTTATTATAAAAATGGTTTTTTTTACAAAATAATTCTCAATTTATTGAGAATTATTTTGTAAGTGATCTAATTAAACCACGTTTATATTTGTTATCTTTTATTATGGTTACATCTAAGTTTGATGTTAGTATTTCATTTGTTTCATCTAATAATTCTGGATTAGAATCATCCCCTAATTCAACTTCAATTATATTTTCTTTGTTTTCTGTTTTATTACTTTTGTTAATGTATGTTACCTCATCAAATGATAGACATATTGTAGATTCTTCTTTTTCTAAGTAAACTTCGAATCTTTTTGTTTTAACTGTAAGATATGGAGCAGGGCAGATGTTTGTTAAATCAAATGGAATACCTTCTAATTCTTTTAGTAATTCTTGATACGTTGGTTTTTGGATTTCTTTTTCAATTTCAATTCTATCAACATAATTATGTTCAAAAGATATTGGTGTTTTAAATGTTGCTTTATAAGAAATACTGTCTTCGGTTTTAATTGTACGTGTTCTTAAAGATGCACCGATATTTAGAAAGTCTCTATTTTTTGTGTCATAGTATTCATCAACATTTTCTAAGCCTCTTCCTTTAAAGATGATGTAACCTTGTTTTGTCATTGCTTCTAGAACTTCAATTATGTTAAAACTTTCAATACTATATTTTAGTTCTAATTCCTTTGGTAAATTATTCATTTAAATCATTCCTTTCATTTAATAATAATTTTTCGATATCATACCAGCTGTTTGCTCTTTTTATTCCTTCTTTTTCTAAAGTTTCATCACTGATATTTTTGTTGTGATATGCAGTAAATAAAATTTTAGTTTTTGCCCCATTTAGATTATCTATTCTATCATCAATTTTAATATCAACATTTAATACCGATTTATTTCCTAGAAATACAATATTATTTGGGTCTAAGAATGGAAAATTCTTGATTAAATATTTATATTTTTGATCTAACAGAAAACCTGTGTCATTTATTATATCACGAATTATGTAAGATGTACCAATAAATATTTCATATTTATCATTTAATTTTTTAATTATGTCGTATGCACCGTCGATTATATTGCAATAATCATACATATTGTGTGTTTTAAAAAATTTGTAAAATCCTTCTTTGTCTTCGATTTTTTCTTGTATATAAAACGAATCAAAATCATCTTCGGTATAATTTGATTTTTGAAATTCATTAACTAAGTATAGGAAACCTCCCTTTGTTATGACATCATCCATGTCAATCATTATTCTTTTTTTCATAGTTCTCCTTTCGTTTAAAAAATCTTTCATATTAAATGAAAGATTTAATTTATTATTCATTATGTTCTTTTTTCCAATTTTCTACTTCTTCGGCATCATCAAGATGTATTTTTGAGTGCCCAATTATTTGATAATCTTCATGTCCTTTTCCAAGAATAAGTAAAATATCTTCTGGTTGTAACATTTCAATACCTTTTTTAATTGCAGTTTTACGGTCAAGTTCAACTTCATAGTTATTTGTTGAAACTCCTTTTAGAATGTCATCCATTATTTTTTGTGGATCTTCGGTTCTTGGATTATCACTAGTTAGAATTGTGTAATCACTTAAGCGTGTTGCAATTTCACCCATTATAGGTCTTTTTATTGGATCTCTATCACCACCACAACCAACGATGGTTATAACTTTACCTTTTTTTAATTCATTGTAAGCAGATACTACTTTTAAAACAGCATCTGGAGTGTGGGCATAATCTATAACTGCATAACCTTTGTTAACTTTATGAGTTTCACATCTTCCTTTTGGAGCTTTTATATCTTTGGTTATGTTTATTATTTCTTCATATGAATGACCCATTTCATGAACTATAGCAAGTGAAGTAATGTAATTGTAGACATTAAATTTACTTGTAAGATTAGTTGTTACATTATAAGTTGTATCATCATGCACAAAAGTTATTTTTGTTTCTGCAGGGGTAATGTCTGCTTTTTTAATAAAGTAATTGCATTTATCATTGTAACCTAAGGTTATACCTTTTCCAAATTTATCTATGAATTTTTGTCCATATGGATCGTCAACGTTAACAATTAATTTGCCATTTTCAGGTAAGTAATCAATTATTTTTAACTTTGCATTTAAATAGTTTTCCATTGTTTTGTGATAATCTAGATGGTCTTCGGTAAGATTAGTAAATGCAGCGATATCAATATGAAGTCCATAGATTCTTTCATATGATAGAGCATGTGAACTAATTTCCATGACAACTGTTTTACATTCTTTTTCTATTGCATGTAAAAGTAGAGTGTAAATTGATAAAATATCTGGAGTTGTGTTTTCTGTACCTATTTCTTCATCAGGTAATTTAAAACCAATTGTTCCAAGATATGCAGTTTTGTTACCAAGTTTGTTTAAAAATTGGTAAGTTAAGTATGCAGTAGTTGTTTTACCATTTGTACCTGTTATACCTATTATTTTTAATTTGTTTATAGCATCAGCATATTCCTTTTTTAATTCTTTTTTTAAGTATTCTTCAGTGCTTTCCACGATTTCGACGGGAACGGATGAAGATACATTTTTTTCTGCGATTATTTTTATTGCACCATGGTTTATTGCATCACTTATATAGTCATGTCCATCTACGGTGTGACCCTTTATGGCAACAAATATTTGACCAGGTTTTACTTTTCTTGAATCAATCGCGAATTTCATAAAATCATCTCCTTGATATGTCTATTATACCAAATTTTATGAAATTACAATAGTTTTTAGCATACTTTACATGTCTATCTGTCAATTATTTTATTAAAAGTTATTCATAATTTCTTGATAATATGGTGTATCGTTGGTATAATTATGGTGGTGATGTTAAATGAAAAAAATAATATTAACTGGAGATAGACCTACGGGAAGACTTCATATTGGTCATTATGTTGGGTCTTTAAGAAATAGAGTATTACTTCAAAATAGTGGTGAATATGATGAAATATATATAATGATAGCAGATGCTCAAGCATTAACTGATAATTTTGATAACCCAAGTAAAGTTAGAAATAATGTTATTGAAGTTGCTTTAGATTATTTATCTGTGGGAATTGATCCATTAAAAAGTAATATTTTTGTTCAATCTGAAGTAAGTGAATTAACTGAACTTACATTTTATTACATGAATTTAGTTACTTTGAGTAGATTACAAAGAAATCCTACGGTTAAAAATGAAATTAAGTTAAGAGGATTTGAAACGAGTATACCAGTTGGGTTTTTAAATTATCCGATTAGTCAAGCATCAGACATTACTGCTTTTGAAGCTACATGTGTTCCAGTTGGGGATGATCAACTTCCAATGATTGAACAAACTAGAGAAATAGTTAGATCATTTAATAATATTTATGGAGAAACTTTAGTGGAACCAACAGCAATGATACCTAAGAATGAAATTGAAAGAAGATTACCTGGTACAGATGGAAGGGCTAAGATGAGTAAATCTTTAGGTAATACTATATATCTTGCTGATACCCCGGAAGAAGTAAAGAGAAAAGTAATGAGTATGTATACTGATCCGAATCATATTAGAGTAGAAGATCCAGGTAAAGTAGAAGGTAATGTTGTATTTACTTACTTAGATTGTTTTGCAACAGATGATTATTTTAAAAAGTACTTACCTGAATATAAAAATTTAGATGAATTAAAAGACAAATATAGAAGTGGTGGTCTTGGAGATGTTGTTATTAAGAAGTTCTTAAATAATATTTTACAAGATACTTTAGCTCCGATTAGAGAAAAAAGAGCATATTATGAAGAACATATTGATGAAGTAGTTGAAATATTAAAACGTGGTTCAATTACTGCACGTAAAAAAGCAGCGAATACTTTAACAAAGGTAAAAAAAGCTATGAAGATTGATTATTTTGATAGTGATGAATTTTTAAAAGAAGCAAAAGATAAATATAAATAAAGAAGGGTGAAGAATAAGTGACTAGATTGGATGCAAATTTTATTCCTAATTTAAATGATGGTATTTCAAGTGAAAGAGCAGTGTTTCGAGGAAATAATTATCGAATTACTGTTTTAAGTGAAAGACTTTTAAGACTAGAATATAATCCGAATGGACATTTTTCTGATAATTTGACAACACTTGTTGCTAATAGAAATTTTAGTGTGCCAGCATTTAAAGTTGAACAAGACGATAAATATTTAATGATCACAACAAATTATTTTATGCTTCAATATATTAAAAATAAATCTTTTGTTGGACCTAAGTTTGCACCTGATAATAATTTGAGAGTGACACTTCTTAATACTGATAAAAGTTGGTTTTATGGACAAGCTGAGGCAAGAAACTTTAAAGGCGGAGCATCTAGTTTAGATGATTTTAATGGAAGTGTTAAACTAGATAAAGGGTTATATTCAACAGATGGTTTTGTAATGATTGATGACTCGAATAACTTGGAAATTGATGCAAGTGGTGGTTTAATTAGTCCAGATAAAGATAAAGTTGATATATATTTTTTTATGTATAAAAGGGATTTTGGTCTTTGTTTAAAAGATTATTTTACATTAACTGGATATCCTGAGTTAATACCAAGATATGCATTAGGTATATGGTGGAATAAAGAAAGAATTTATAGTAGTGAAGATACTAAGTTGTTAATTAAAGCATTTAATAGAAATAAGATACCTATTTCAGTTTTATTACTTAGTGAATTTTGGCATATTAAAGATAAAACAAATTATAATTTATATAAAACTGGTTTTAGTTTTAATAAAGATTTGTTTCCAAATCCAAGTGAATTTACAACTTATATGCATGAGCGAGGTATAAGAGTTGGTTTAAATATTGATCCAAGTGAAGGAGTTAGAAAAGAAGAAGATAGGTATAAATTTATTAGTGATGAACTTGTTATAACTGATGGAATAACGATACCTTTTAATGTATTAGATAAAAATTTTATGGCACTATATGTAAAGCATTTAATTGATCCATTACTTAGTTTAGGTGTTGATATATTTTGGATTGATTATAAGAAAGATTTAAATGTTTTAAATGGAATAGATTATTATTATAATAAGGATTTTACTAAAGTTATTAATAATAGACCTCTTATTTTAACAAGGAGTCCTTTAGTGGCACCACATAAATGGGGAATACTTTATTCTGGAGAGACACCTGTTTCTTGGAATACACTTAAGTTCTTACCATTTTATAATAGTTTAGCTGCTAATAAAGGCGTTACTTGGTGGAGTCATGATGTTGGTGGTTATAAAGGTGGTATTGAAGATTCTGAATTATATATAAGATATGTTCAATTTTCTTGTTTTAGTCCGATTTTTAGATTTAGTGCAGAACGTGGTGCTTATTACAAAAGAGAACCATGGATGTGGGATATTAAAACATTTACAATTGCTCGTGAATTTTGTTTGTTAAGACAAAGATTGATACCATATTTATATACGGAAGCATGTAATTATAGCAAATTAGGTAGACCTTTGATTCAACCAATTTATTATAGTTATCCGGAAATATATGATGAACCAAATTATAAGAATGAGTATTTTTTTGGAAAAGAGTTGTTTGTGGCACCAATTACTAAACCTAAGGATGTTACAATGAATAGATCAATTGAAAGATTGTATTTACCAAAAGGAACATGGTATGATTTTAAAACTGGTAAAAAGTTTATGGGGGATAAAAGGTATGTAGCTTTTTATAAAGAAGATGAGTATCCGATATTTGCTAAAGCTGGTGGTATTATTCCATTATCTATACTTGGTAAAACTATAAATGATACGAATCCTCCGAAGAGTATGGAAATAAATATTTTTCCAGGTCAAAGTAATACTTATAAGTTGTATGAAGATGATGGAGTAACTAAGTTGTATCAAAAGGGATATTACATTGTTACATCAATTGATTATAATTATATGCAAAATAATTTTTCTGTTATTATTCATCCGATTGATGGTAAGACTGAAATTATACCAAAACTAAGAGATTATAAAATAAGATTTAGAAATTGTAGAAGTGCTGATAGTGTTGATGTTTATCTTCAAGGAGAAAAGTTAGATGGTAACTATGAAGTGTATGAAGAAGATAATGATTTTATTGTTGATATAAAGGATGTTGATACTACGAAACAATTAACTGTTAATTGTAAGGGTAAAGATTTAGAAATTAATGCAGTTAGAATTATAAATGAAGATGTTAATTCCATAATTAGTGATTTAGGTATACCAACTAAGTTAAAAGAAATAATCGCAGATATATTCTTTAGTGATTTAGATATTAAGCAAAAACGTATTCAAATTAAGAAAATTAAAGGTTTAGATAAAAGATTTGTTAGAATGTTTATAAAATTACTTGAATATATTGCAGAAATTTAATATAATACATATATGCAGATGAAGTAAGAGTAGTAAATTAGTAGTCTTTTAGAGAAAGTTAGTGGTTGATGGAAACTAATAAAGATAGTAATTGAACTTGCTTATGGATGTAAATGGGGTAATTTCCGTATCAATTAATTAAGTTTAAAAATAAGGTGGTACCACGGGGAAACTCGTCCTTTGGGTATCACTTTTTTGTTTGGAGGACGTATGGAGAATTTTGTTGAAACTTTATATTGGGGTTTAGCAGTATTTGTTTTAGTTTTTTTAGTTAATTACCTGTGGGTGTTTAAAAGAGGTTATAGTAATATTGTTAAACAAAAGAAAAAGAAGAAAAATAAAAAGTTAGAGGATTTTATTGGATTATCTTATTTAATACCTAAGTTTAATTTAGATATGAATAAAGTTAATTTAAATTATTTATTTATCTGGGTATCATTAATTGATGCATTTATTATTGCAGTGGTATTTATGATAGTTTATATGATTCCTTGGAATATTGGGTTTAGTATGTTACTAGGGTTTGTCCTTTTATTTGGACTTATTTATTCATTATATGAGATATTTGGAAGAATATTAGTTAAGAAAGGTTGGAGTAAAAATGTATAATCATGAACAAATAGAAAAGAAATGGCAAAAATATTGGGAAGATAATAAAACATTTAAAACTGATATATGGGATTTTTCAAAACCTAAGTTTTATGCTTTAGATATGTTTCCTTATCCATCTGGAGTTGGTCTTCATGCAGGACATCCGGAAGGATATACGGCGACTGATATTGTGGCAAGGATGAAGAGAATGCAAGGATTTAATGTCTTACATCCAATGGGTTGGGATGCTTTTGGCCTTCCTGCAGAACAATTTGCAATAAGTACTGGTCATCATCCTGAAGAGTTTACTAAAGAAAATATTAAAACTTTTAAAAGTCAACTTAAAATGCTTGGATTTTCATATGATTGGGATAGAGAAATTTCAACATGTGATCCAAAATTTTATAAATGGACACAATGGATTTTTAAAGAACTTTTTTTAGATGGTCTTGCTAAATGTATTGAAATGCCTGTTAATTGGTGTGAAGAACTTGGTACTGTACTTGCTAATGATGAAGTTATTGATGGTAAGAGTGAACGTGGAGGGTATCCGGTAGTTCGTAAAAATATGAAGCAATGGGTAATTGATATACCTAAGTATGCAGAAAAGTTACTTGATGGGTTAGATAAAATAGATTGGCCTTTGTCTACTAAAGAAATTCAAAGAAATTGGATTGGTAAGTCTGTTGGTGCTGAAGTAATATTTAAAGTTGATGGTACTGATTTGGATTTTACTGTATTTACAACAAGATGTGATACATTATTTGGTGCTACTTATTGTGTTCTTGCTCCGGAACATAAACTTGTTGATTTGATTACTACAAATGAGCAAAAGAACGCTATAGAAGAATATAAAAAAGCATGTGCCTCTAAATCTGATTTGGAAAGAACTGAACTTAATAAAGAAAAAACTGGTGTATTTACAGGTGCTTATGCTATTAATCCAGTGAATGGAGTTAAAATACCTATTTGGATTAGTGATTATGTTTTAGCATCTTATGGTACTGGTGCTATTATGGCTGTTCCTGCTCATGATGAAAGAGATTATGAGTTTGCTAAAAAATTTAATATTCCAATTATTGAAGTTCTTGCTGGTGGAAATATAGAAAAGGAAGCTTATACTAAAGATGGAATTCATGTTAATTCAGGATTTTTGGATGGACTTAATAAAGAAGATGCTATAGAAAAAATGCTTTCTTGGCTTGAAGAAAATAAGTGTGGCAAGAGGGAAGTAAATTATAGATTGAGAGAATGGATATTTGCTCGTCAAAGATATTGGGGAGAACCTGTGCCAATTATTCATCTTGAAGATGGAAGGGATATTGCTTTAAAAGATGAAGAATTACCTCTTGTATTACCTGCACTTTTAGATTATAAGGGGAAAAATGGTAAGGCACCACTTGAAAATGATGTAGATTGGGTAAATGTTACAGTTGATGGAATAAAAGGAAAAAGAGAAACTTCAACAATGCCTGGTAGTGCTGGTTCTAGTTGGTATTTCTTAAGATATATTGATCCAGATAATGAAAATGCTTTAGCTGATAAAAAATTACTAGAACATTGGATGCCTGTTGATTTATATGTTGGAGGTCCTGAACATGCAGTTGGTCATCTTCTTTATTCTAGAATGTGGAATAATTATTTGTATGATAAAGGTATTGTTCCTGTTAGTGAACCATTTAAAAAGTTAGTTCATCAAGGTATGATTTTAGGTTCAAATGGAGTTAAAATGGGTAAAAGATATCCAGAGTATGTTGTTAATCCAAATGATGTTGTAAAAGAATATGGGGCAGATACTTTAAGACTTTATGAAATGTTTATGGGACCATTAGAAGCTGATAAACCTTGGAATAATACTGGTGTTGAAGGTGCTAGAAAATTCCTAGATAGGATTTGGAGACTTTATAATGATGATGATAAAATTAAAGATGTTCAAAATACTAATTTAGAAAAGATTTATCATCAAACTGTTAAAAAGATTACAAATGATTATGAAAGTTTGAGTTTTAATACTGCAATTAGTCAAATGATGATTTTTATTAATGCAGTTTATAAAGAAGAAGTGTATCCACTTGAATATGCTAAAGGTTTTGTAAAATTACTTAATCCTGTTGCTCCTCATATAGCTGAAGAATTATGGCATGAAGTTTTAAAGATGGATGATGATTTATCTTATGCTAAATGGCCAGAATTTGATGAAGCTAAAACTATAGAAAACGAAAAAGAAATAGGAGTTCAAGTTAATGGAAAACTTAGAGCATCAATTGTTATTGCTGATGATGAAGATGAAGAAAGTATTAAGGAAAAAGCTTTGAGTAGTGATAATGTTAAGAAACATATCGATGGTAAAACGGTAGTTAAAATAATAGTTATAAAGGGAAGAATTGTTAATATTGTTGTTAAATAACAATTCTTTTTTTGTGTGACCTCATTGAAAAAAAGTGGTAAAAGTGGCAAAAATTTTCAATGGAATATTAATTATAATATATATAATGATATGATTATTTATAAAAATACAAATAAAAAGAGTATTAAAAATTAATACTCCTAGTCTACAAATTTATTTTTTCAGTAATTTTTTCCTTGTGTTCTTCATCCTCTACTGGATTCTTTTTAAATGCTTCTGAAAGTGGTTTAACCTTGTTTAATTTTTGACCTCTTTCAATTAATTCTTTGACTTTTTTTTGTAATTCTTCATTTTGAAAACTAACATTTTTTTTATTTTCTTTCATTTGTAGTCCTCCCTAATTATATTTGAAGCAAAATCACATGTAGTTAAATTCAAATCTGTACATATATTGTACAAATTAATTGCTTTAAAGACAAGTTTAATTTATAAAATGTTTTTATTTGATGGAAAAGTTTAAAAAAATGAACGTTACAACTTTTTGGACGAATTAACTATAAAAAGTCCGGTTTAGGCCGGAAATTTATAGTTGGTTACAATAACTGACAAATTATTTAAGTTTATTGTTGTAAAATAGTGTTGGTGATATTATGAAAGTTAAAGTATTTGATGAAGGACATGAAAAAGATTTAGAAAGTGCTGTAAATGGCTTTCTAAATTCTGGAGATTTTGATATAATAGATATCAAGTATCAAGTTGCTATAGCAGTTTGTGGAGAAGAACAGCTCTATTGTTTTAGTGCAATGATTATTTATAATTAAAGCATGTACATATTGCTTGATGTGTCAATGTCTGTGTCTAGAAATGTCGTATTTACACTTTCTAGTTTGCTAACTCTAGCATTTAGACGATTTATTTGACGTTCTAGTTTGGCAAGTCTATTTTCAATACTGTCTGTTGTATCTATGTATGGCATTTGTTGATATGGCATATTATTCATATTTTGTGGATAAGGATAATTACCTTGAGTTTGAAAATTAGAATAGTTCATATTTGATTCTGTAAAAAAAGAATTTCTATTTTTTCTCATTTAAAGTCCTCCTTACCATAATATATGTAAATTGGAGGTAAATGGTAATATGAGAATGCGTAATCCAAAGGATAAAGATGAACTTTTAGGTGGTTGTGATTATTATTTTGAAGATAATTTTAGTAATGATAATAAGATTTGTTTAGAAATTGGAATGGGAAAAGGACAATTTATTTTAAATATGGCACTGGAAAATCCAGAGACTAATTATATTGGTGTTGAAAAGTTTAGTAGTGTTGCAAGTGTTGCAATAAAAAAGATTAATCAATATAAACCAGATAATTTAAAGATTCTTGTTGGTGATATTGCTAATTTGGTGGATGTTTTAGAAGGCAAGATTGATACGATATATCTTAATTTTTCTGATCCATGGCCAAAAGATAGACATGCTAAAAGAAGACTTACATCAATTAATTATTTACAAGTTTATGATAAACTATTTAAAGGTGATAAACATATAATACAAAAGACAGATAATGATGATTTATTTTCGTTTAGTTTAGAACAATATAAAGAATATGGTTATGAAATTAAAAGAATAAGTTATGATTTACATAGTGAAGATATTAAAAATGTATGTACTGAATATGAAGAAAGATTTAGTAATATGGGGATTAAGATAAAATATGTTGAGGTAATAAAAAAAGATTCCTAAGAATAGAAATCCCAAAAATAACTAATTATGTTTTGAAGTTTAGAGGGTGAAAAATAAGAACGATTTTGATAATTAGTTATTTTTTTATTACCATTTGCTGGTAACAGAAAGCTATTATACACAAAAAATATGATAATGCAAGCAATTCGACACCGTACGACAAAAGTTTTAAAAAAATATGCTATTTAACACTCTTTTACATCAATGTTTGTAAAATGTTTTACAATAAATTTTATCTTTATTAGTTTGTATTTTTTTGTTATAATATTATATGGAGAGATAAGTTATGAAAAAAATAATTATTATGATATTATTTGTATTTTTACTTACTGGATGTACGAATGTATCTAAGTTAAGTTATGATGAGATACTTAGAAATATTTCAACGCGTAGTAATAGAGATAATACCTATAGAACTGGTTATAGTTATTACTTACCAAGGAATATGAGAGTAAGAAGTAGTACCCTTTATAATGAGGTTATAACTGATGCAAAATATAAATATTATTTGTATGTTGATTTAGTTAGTTATTCAAAAGAAGTTTTTAAAGAATACAGTATTAATAAGAATGCAGTATATTCAAAATCTATAAATTATGATGGTAAATTTGGGTATGCTGAAATAAATTTATTAAAAAATGATAAATATTTAGTTGAAATTATGTATAATTATGCTAAAATAGAAGTAATAGTAGATGAAGATGGTTTGAATGAAGCTATGTTATCTATTATATACATCCTTAAGAGTATTGAGTATAATAATAGTGTAATTGAAAATTTAATGGGGGATGATGTATTAAATTTCAATGAAGAAGAATTCAATATATTTAATACAAAAGGTAGTGAAAATAATTATATAACGGTTGATGATGATTATGAACAAGAAGAAGAAAAAATTCATGATCCAGATTTAATTAGGAAGGTGGATAACTGTGGGATTGTTTAATAAAATTAAAGGTATTTTGTTTGAAGAAGTTGAAGATGATGAAGTAGTAGATACTCCGAAGCCAAAGGTAAGTGAAGCTAAAAAACCAATAGCTGAGAGAATTGAACCTCAAAAAAGGGAAGAAGTAGTTATTAATACTCCACCTAAAGTGGAAGTACCAAAAGAAGTGAAGCATGATCAAATAAATGAAAGAGATTTATTTAAGAGTGATAATACTTTTCCTTTTCAAGAATTTGATGAAAAAGAATTTGAAAGCATGAGTAGGGTTAATAAACCAAAACCAACTACGAATGTTTTAGAATATGAAAAAAAGAAAAAGATTGAAAAGAAGTATGATTTAGGTAGATATGAGCGAATTGAAAAAACTGAAGTTGTAGAAAGAAGAAAGTTTAAACCATCTCCGATTATATCACCTGTATATGGAATTTTAAATGAAGATTATAAACCAGAAGATATTAAAGAAAAGAATGTTGATAATAAAGATAAAGCAATTGATTTTAACAGTGTAAGAAAGAAAGCTTTTGGAGAAATACCTAAAGAAGAACCAACATCTTATTATGAAGAAACTGTTACAGTTAAATTAAAAGAAAATGAAGAAGAAAAGAAACAAAAAGTTAAAACAATTGATGAGTTACTTGAAGATACATCTGATGTAGTAGTAGATAATAATGATGAAGTTGAACCAGAAGAAAATGTAGATGAAAGTAAAACTGAAGAAGTAGTAGAACCTGAAGTTATGGAT
>CAKOKR010000028.1 GCA_934095965.1 uncultured Bacilli bacterium | reverse complement strand
CTCCTTAATTTAATTATAACAAAAGTAAAAGTAGATCACATTCTTTTTATGTGTCTACTTTTACTTTATCACTTCATTTTCAAAAAATTTATCTTCCTTTTTTTTCAATTAATTCAAAGAAACATAAATAAGATATTTCTCCGTTTCTTTCAATTCTTTTTACATAATTTACTGGTAAACCCTCTGAATGTAATGCTAACTTTAGAATTTCAAAGTAATTTCTATTTGTTATTCTTCTTAATCTTTCAATATCTTTACCATAGTATGATACTGTATCATAAATATGATTATCGTTTTCAAAATTTTCTATTCTAATATTTACAGCATCAATAACTTTGCTTAGGTATGAAGCTACTTTTTCATTAGCATCACTTTGACTTAATCTAAATGAATCTGAACAATAATAATTCATTAAAATGCAGATATATTAATTTTTACTCTATTCATTTTATGAATATAAGCAAAAGCATTAATTAATGTTCTTAATGCGTGGGCATTTTTTCCAGATTTACCAATTACATATTTCATTTGATCTTCAGGTACCATTACTTCAATAATTTTAGTATTTTCGTCTTCATCAAACATTTCAACTTTAACCATTTCTGGATCATCTACTAAAGATGATACTAAAAATTCTGTATACTTTACTATATCCATAATTATTTACCCTTTTTAGCATCTGCAAATTCTTTTAAAATTCCTTCTTTTTTGAATAATGCTTTAACTGTATCAGTAGGTTGTGCACCATTACTTAACCATTTAATAGCAAGTTCTTTGTCAATTTTAACTTCTGCAGGTTTTGCGATTGGATTATATGTTCCAACTGTTTCAATGAATCTTCCATCTCTTGGGAATCTTGAATCAGCAGCAACGATACGATAGAAAGGTTTTTGTTTTCCTCCCATTCTTTTTAATCTTAATTTAACAGCCATATTCTCTCCTCCTTTAAATTAACTGATTTTATTTTACCATATTAAAATATATGTGTCAACCTTTTTTTGTTGACACATATTGTTATGTTGGATTAAATAATTTATGTTTTTGAAATTTGCGGCCACAATTTGTGACCGCAAAATTATATTCTTTTTAAATATTTAAAACATGCACTTTTGTGAACTTAGTACATTTGTACTTTGTTTTATTTGATCTTTAAATATACCCATTTTGGAACCTTAGTACATTTGTTGTCACTAATTTTTCCCATACTTCTGGGAAATTCATTCAATCTTAAGGTTCCAAAATGGAACCTCAGAAAGTTTGTATGGTTATTACTTTAGTGTTACATTGATTTTTTTCTGTAGTCTTTTTAATCTATTTTCATCACGTAGTTTCTTAACATAATTATCATGTATCTTTTTTCTTATTATTACACATGATGGATCAAAGTAATAATTTAATTCACATAGTTCATCATATTTCATTTCAATATTAATCTCATCTTTTTCTAGTTCTTCCAATTCTTTTAGCGTTGGAAGTTTCTTTTTTAATAAAATTAATTTGTGATAAAAGTCTTTGATATCACTATCAAACTTATAATTTTTCATAAATTCTTCTAGATATGATATTGTTTTATTTAATTCATCAAATTCCACAGTTAATCACCCACAATAATGATAACACAAAAACAAAATAGATGCATGAGTAATTCATGCATCCATTATTATTTTATGACAAATTCATTATCTTTTAAATCTACTACTAGTGTTGTTCCAACTTCCATATTTGCATCAATTAATTTATGAGCTATTAAGTTTTCAACATTCTTAGTAATATATCTTTTTATTGGACGTGCACCATATCTTGGATCATATGCTTCATCAATAATTTTATTTTTTGCACTATCTGTGATTTCAACATGTAAGTAACTTTGTGATAATCTATTATTTAATTCACGAATTACTTTATCAACGATATCACCGATATTATCTTTCTTTAATGAATTAAAGATAATTATTTCATCAATTCTGTTTATTAGTTCTGGTCTAAATGTGTTCTTTAACTCATTCATAACAAGTTCATTTGCATTTTTTTCATCATCTAATATGTATTCACTACCTAAGTTACTTGTCATGATTATAATTGTATTTTTAAAATCCACTACACGACCTTGGCTATCAGTAAGTCTTCCATCATCTAATATTTGAAGTAATATATTAAATACATCTTTATGTGCTTTTTCTATTTCATCAAATAATACAATGCTATATGGATTTCTTCTTACTGCTTCAGTTAATTCTCCGCCTTCATCATAACCTACATATCCTGGAGGAGCTCCGACTAGACGAGAAACATTAAATGATTCCATATATTCAGAACAATCTATTCTTATCATATGTCTTTCATCATCAAATAGTTCATATGCAAGACTTCTAGCTACTTCAGTTTTACCTACACCAGTTGGACCTAGGAATATAAATGAACCAATTGGTTTATTTGGGTCTTTAATTCCACTTCTTGCTCTGATAATTGCTTCACTTACAAGTTTTAAGGCATTATCTTGTCCAATAACACGCATCTTTAATCTATCATATAAGTGTAATAATTTATCTTTTTCACTATTAACTAATTTTGATACTGGTATATGTGTCCATCTAGAAATTATATTAGCTATACTTTCTTCATTAACAACATCTGATAATATACCATTTTTATTTTCTTCTTGTAGTTTTTTAAGTTCTTGTTCTAGTGCAGGAATCTTACCATGACGAAGCATTGCACTTTTTTCTAGATCATAATTATTTTCTGCTTGAGATAATTCAAAACGTGCTTGTTCAAGTTCTTCCTTTTTCTTATTTATTTCAGCTTTAGCTTGTTTTTCACTATCCCACTTAGCTCTTAAATCTTGTTCTTTTGCTTTTAAGTCTACTAAAGTTTCATCTATTTCATCAATTCTTTTCTTACTTATTTCATCTTTTTCTTTCTTTAATGCTTGTTTTTCTATTTCTAAACTCATTATTTTTCTAGTAAGTTCATCTAGTTCAACAGGCATTGATTCAAGTTGCATCTTTATTGTTGCACATGCTTCATCAACTAAGTCAATTGCTTTATCTGGTAAGAATCTATCTGTAATGTATCTATCAGATAGAGTTGCTGCAGAAACTAAGGCACTATCTTTAATTGTTACTCCATGGAATATTTCAAATCTTTCTTTTAATCCACGTAGTATTGTTATTGTATCCATTACATTTGGTTCACTAACTAATACTTTTTGGAATCTTCTTTCTAGAGCTCCATCTTTTTCAATATACTTACGATATTCATTTAGAGTTGTTGCTCCGATTACATGAATTTCTCCACGTGCAAGCATTGGCTTTAACATATTTGATACATCCATTGCACCATCTCCACCAGAACCTACTATCATGTGAATTTCATCAATAAACATTATGATGTTACCATCAGATTCTTTTATTTTCTTTAAAACTGCTTTTAATCTTTCTTCAAATTCACCACGATATTTAGCACCAGCTACTAAGGCACCTAAGTCAAGTTCCCAGATTGTCTTATTTTTTAATGAGCTTGGTATATCTCCTTTTATAATTCTTTGGGCAAGTCCTTCTACTATAGCAGTTTTACCTACCCCTGGTTCCCCGATTAAAACAGGATTATTTTTACTTTTACGAGATAATATTCTAACAACATTTCTTATTTCTTCATCTCTACCTATAACAGGATCAACTTTATTATCTAGAACATTCTTAGTTATATCTCTACCATATTTATTTAAAACATCTTTTAATTCATCATTATTTTCAAAGTTCATAAAATCATTCCTTTCTTAACTTGAACAACTATATTATATATCATATATTAGCACTTGTCAATAGTGAGTGCTAATTTTTATTTAAAAAAGAAGATAATTTTATTTATCTTCATATTAACTATTTTTTTGCCAATTTGCTTTGAAGTGAATGTCACTTTTATATATTGGTTTTGTGCCATTTTCGGTAAACTTCACATATGTTTCTGGAATTTTTCCATTACTTCCCGTCCAACCAATAAATGTGTAACCTTCTCTTGTTGGTTCATATAATTGTGCATCAGTTAAATAGTACCTTTGATTTCTTATATCTTCAGTTCCTCCGTTTAAATCATAAGTTATTTTATAAGCATTTGAATTGTCATACGGAAATGTTTTAATATTTCCAACTGAATATTTCATTACTAATGAAGAATCAAAATTATCTACATAGCCATCTTGGTTTACATCACCTAATTTTGTCTCAAAATTGTAATTTGACTTTTTGCCATTTAAATTTAATATTCTCAAACTATCACCTGAATCAATTGTCCCATCCTTATTAACATCACCTAATTTCCACCAATTAGCTTTTAAAGTTATATCTTCTGTTGATGTTGTTGGTATAGAGTAATTAAGTGCTGGTGTGTCTGTATCGTTTTTTGTCCAGCCGATAAATACTTGGTCACCTTTTAAATTAAGATCTGTATAAAGAGTAATAGGCATTTTTAATCCTTCTGCATATTGAGTTGTTAAAACTCCTTTGGCTGTTCCTCCATCTAAATTATATGTAATTTTATGCATTGTAGGTGTTTGATATGGTAATGTATATGAAAATGCATTTGCTCCGAAAATTATATAGGCATCATTTGCATCTATTACTCCATCTTCATTAACATCCGCTACATCCTTTTGTAATTTTGAAAGTTTTGTTTCTCCCCTCAAGTAATTGTTTAATACAGTATAATCTCCAGCATCTACACTACCATCTTGATTTAAATCCCCTAAAGCATATTTTAATTCATCTTTTGTTATTGTTACTGTTGCATTTAGTTCTTTACCTTGATTATCTTTTTGATTTGTATCTAAGTTTATAAATGTTACTTTGATTGTATATTCATGATTTGTATAATTTGTACTTGATTCTGAAGTTATTTCTTTTTTATCCACTATTGCAAATGTTCTTATTTCTGTAGTTATATCAAAACCTTTTACTCCATTAGTTGTTGTTCCATCTAAGTATGTTAATCCTTCAATTGATGTTATTTCTCCATTTGGTCCAGTTACTGATAAAATTATTTCAGGTTTTTGTTCTTCAGTTGTATAAATAAAATTATTCTTAGATATATTTAAATATACATAATAATTATATGATACTGTATTGTTTGTTGAATTAGCTTTTAGTGATACAACTGCATTTGTTTCATCCGTTAAATTATCTCCGCCATTTGTTAAATTATATTGATTTAATGTTAATACTAAATCTTTATCTACACTAAATTTTAAATCATCAACATTATCTGCGGTTACTTTTAATTTACCTAATGTTCCATCACTAATTCTTGCTGCTAAATATGCAAATGTTACTCCGATTGTTAATACTAGTATTGATACTATTGTTAACATATGTTTTTTCTTATCACTCATGTTTATCTCCTTATCTTGTATAAATATATTATAATTATTTTTGATATTATAGTCAATAAAAAAAAACAATTCACACACACAAAAAATTTTTTTTAATTATGTTATAAATTATTTTCAATTAATTAAAAAAGTATACATTTTATTACTTTGTATACTTTATTTGGTATTATTACTACTATATTCTACATCAAATAGCAATATTAGAAATTATCTTTACTTTTATAAAATATATGTTAATATATTTATCACATTTATTGATAAATTATTTATTAATTTATACATATATTTTTGGAAAGACATTGTTAAATTAATCATTTTTTTGCATACGCCATGCCTGCATTTGGCAGACATGGCTTCAAAATTGTTCTTGCAAAGTGTTATTTACTTACATACCTCTGCACAATTTTGCACCCCGCATGCCCAGTCCTTACGTCCTAGACATGCATAATCACCTAATCACAAGTTTATTCGGATTGGATTTACGGCTGTGCCTTCACCCGATGTAAATTTTATCGAAGATGAAAGACTGAAAGATGGACACACCGCAAACCCATCCGAGTCGCCGACAGCAAAGTCATTTACAGAGCCAGCAACAGTCACACGGAATGCAAAGCTCGAAGCATCAGAAGCACGCGAAAGTGTCCATTCGACTAAGCCTGTACTCATCCAATTATTATTATAAGCTTTACTATAATCTTCTCCAATCCATGCAGTTTGATCCTCATTTGGATGTCCATTTGTATCATATCCTGGTAACATCCAATAATCTGGAGTTGCTCCATAGTAATAGTCACTTAGATACATAAGCCCTATTTTTGATGTTACTGTTGTTGTTGCATCTTTATTTGCTCCAACTTCGTAGTTATATGCTGTTTTTACATTTGACTTATATCCATTAGCTCTAGTCATTCCACCTACATACCAAGTTGTGTCTGCTATCATATTTTTCCATTTTGTATTTTTGCCATCTAAATATGTTAAGTAATTTGTATTTAAATTGCTTGTATTAGTTGTGCTTGCGCTCCATGTATTATTTCTTGTTTTATTCCATTTGTATGTTCCTATTTTTGTAAAATCTTCTTTACCTTTATAAAATGATTGTGCTAATTCTAAATTACTACTCACTGCTTCTTGATATGTTTTTGCATATCCTTCATCTGTTCCAAGCATTTCTGTTGTTGCCCCATATGCATGAATTAATTTTACTTTTCCATCTATTACACCTATTATTCTGTATAGGTTTTCAGTTGGACATGTAGCTTCATCTGAACCAAAGCATACATAATTATTTGGATTAGCCCCAGCAAATCTATATGAATTATCTTCTGCTCCATTTGTTAAGCTTGCATCATGATGATATAATCCTGTATATGATGGCTTACTTTTGGTACTTAAATTTTGTATAGCAGTTACTAAATTATCTCCACTTTTGGCAACATCTGAAACGCTATCAATTAATTTATTTGATTGAATTAAGACTTTACCAGTTAAAGTTTTTCCTTCATTATTTGCTTGGTTTGTATCTAAATTTATAAATGAAACCTTAAATACCCAATCTTGGTTTGTATAATTAGTACTTGATGTACTACTTATTTCAAAAGCATTCGCTATTCTTGTAATACTATTACCTAAAGTAGTAATATCAAAACCTTTAACCACTGTGCCATCTGCATTTGTTGCAGAAACATATTTTAATCCATCAACACTAGTTATTTCTCCATTTGGTCCAGTAATAGAAAGTACTATTTCTGGCTTTTTGTCAGTTGTAGTATAAACATAATTATTACTTTCAATTTGAAAGTAGACATAATAGTTATATGTAGCCGTATTTTTAGTACTGTTAGCTTTTAAACTAGCTGTAGCAGTAACTGTATCTGTAATATTTCCAGATCCAGATGCAAAATTAAATTGATTTATGTTTAGTGATATGTTTTCTTTGCTTACATTAAATTTTAAATCATCTACAGTACCTGTTGTTACGTTTACATTTGCTGATGCTCCAGGTCCTGTTTTTGCAACAAAATATGCAAAAGTTATTCCAATCGATAATACTAATAATGCTACTACTATGATGATAAAAGTTTTTTTCTTATCCATATTATCACTACCTTACTTTTTAATGATATCATATTTTTAATATTTTAACAAGTTTAAGTATTTAGAATCCTCCGCCAGAACGACCTCCGCCACCGAAGCCTCCACCTGATGAGAAACCTCCACCATGTCCACCAAATGAACCGCCTGATGCACTAGCAGCTTCTCTATTTATTGTTGTTTGTGCTCCACTATAAGCTTGTCTTACTGAATCATTTAACAATGGAGCAAAATTATAATCATTTAAGAATATATATGTGTTTGTATTGTTAAACTCTGATATATCCATTTCTTTTATTTTAACATTCATATCTTTTTGAACCTTTTTAGCTAGGCCAAAGATAGTTGCATAAACTAAGTACTTTTCCCAAAGTATTACTTCAGGTAATTCTTTTGTACTAAATGCACCAAAGTCATTTAAAAAGTTTTTAAAAGCTTTCCACATTGCATAATGTTCAATACCTTTTTCACTTTTTCTTTTAATAAAACCTAGATAGATTATAAATATAAATGATGCTGGTAATAATAAATGAATTAGTAAGAAATTTACATGGAAAAGATGGACTCCGATTACATAGATTAATAATGCTGCAATTAACATTACTGCTCCATATGTAAATCTTCCTTCTAAAGTATCATAAAAACCTTGATTCTTTCCATCTTCCATTACTTTATTTTTCCATTTAGTATAACTATTCATAAATGTATCACAAGTTTTTGTGCTTGATGCATATCTTTTTAATTCTTTTGTAGTAAATGTGTTAGCTCCACCTACTTTTTCAAATAGAAAATCCACTAAAATATTTTCTGTATCATTTAAGTTATCTCTGTTTTTTAATGTAAATATATAATTTTTATCATCTGATGGATCTTTCTCAGCTTCAATATTTTTCTTATAAATCATATTAAGTATTGATGCACTCATGGCATTCGGAGTAATTTGATTATTCATTAAATAATCTATTACTTCGACATTATAATCATCAATAAAATCTCTATTGTATTTATGTTGAAACTTTGGTGTTCTTTCTTTATCAAATTTTTTATAAACATAAGTCCATACAATTATTAGTGATATAATGTATACAAGGCTTAATGCTTCGAAAGTATAAAATAATATTTTATTTCTTTTTATTGTTTCTAAATCTTGTCTTACAATATCATCTTCATGATTTATAATATCACTCTTTACTTCTTCATTATCCATTTTTCTAAATGTAGAAGTTTCAAATCCTTCTTTTGGTGCAAGGGTTCTAAAATCAACTGGTGAATATGCATTTAAATACTTTAGAGATGCTATAACTGTTGTATAATTATCTGATACATTAACAATTTTTGAAGTACCCGCTAGGTTACCATGAAACCACCAATGAAAGTCTTCTTCATTCATTTTAGTGGGATAATTAATTCTTATTTTTAAATCATTTATATTGTCTCTGAATGAATTTGAAAAAAAGTTCCAATAATATTCAACACAATCTGCATGTGATATTGCTACATTTTTTAATGTATATTTAAATAAAAATGCTGTTTTTGAATTATTTGTTGCATAATACATTCTATAGTTATTAGAATCTATTCCAATTGTTTCTATATATTTTAATATATCACCATTATTTGCATATCCTACTTTACTAAATTCTGGATATACATAATTCCAATTATTTATATCTATGTCAGACTCACTAATATTTGTACTTCCATAAATACTAACATCTTCCATAGATGATGCACTATAAGAATCATTAGTATTATATTCTATACCTACTTCATAACCATTAAACGTACCTTTCATAACAATTAATTCTTCTACAGACATATCTCCATTTTCTTCTAGTGTGGCATTAATATAATAATGTTTTATATCATAATTTGCAGCACTTGCAAATAATGGAAATGTTAAAAAGCATAATAATGCTATAAATATTTTTTTCATTTAACTCACCTTCTTTTATTAAAAAAGACGTTTAGAACGTCTTAGAATTTAACTGAAACATTTTGTCGTTCTGTTTCATTTGCTTCAAAGAATGCTTCTTTATTAAATTTAAATAAACTTGCTATGATATTACTTGGTACCATAGATACTTTATTATTATAAAGCATTACTGTATCATTATAGAATTGTCGAGCTGAAGCAATTTTACTTTCAGTTTGTGTTAGTTCTTCTTGTAAATGTTGAAAATTAGTATTTGCTTTTAAATCAGGATAACTTTCTGTTAATGCAAATAACTTAGAAATCGCTTGAGTTAATTCTCCATCAGCTTTCATTTGTGCTTCAGGTGTTCCTGCAGTAACATAAGTATTACGAGCTTTAATAACAGCTTCTAAGGTTTCAGATTCATGTTTAGTATAACCTTTTACTGTTTCAACTAAGTTTGGTATTAAATCAAATCTTCTTTTTAATTGAACATCAATTTGTGCCCATTGATCTTTTACTCTGTTTTTTAATGCAACTAATTTATTATATGTACTAATTGCCCAAAGAACTAATAAAACTATAACTATGATTAATATTATCCACCATTTCATTTGCTAATTCCTCCTTAAAATAATTTTATCACAATTAATAAATAATATAAATATTTTTTTAAAACTTTACATTAATTTTCTAACTTTGCACTAACTATTTTACTTACACCAGATTCTTGCATTGTTATACCATATAATGAATCTGCATATTCCATCATTCTCTTTTTATGGGTTATAACAATAAATTGACTTCTTGATTTTTCTTCACTTAAGTATTTACCAAACATATCTACATTTACTTCATCTAGGGCAGCTTCTGCTTCATCTAGTATTACAAATGGTGATGGTTTTACTTCAAGCATTGCAAATAATAAACATATTGCTGTTAGAGCTTTTTCTCCACCAGATAATGATACTGGTGAATTAATTTTCTTTCCTGGTGGAATAGCTATAATGTCTATACCTGTATTAAGCAAATCATCTGGATTACTCAATTGTAGTTCTCCTTTTCCACCTTTAAACATCATTTTAAATATTTTACTAAATTCTTTCTTTATACTTTCAAATGATTTAGCAAATTTTTCTACCATAATATCATCCATTTCATTAATGATACCTTTTAATTCAGTTGATGCACTTTCTAAATCAAACTTTTGACTAGTTAAGAATTCATATCTTTTTGAAAGTCTTTCATATTCTTCGATAGAACCTGTATTAACATTACCTAAGCTATTTAATTCTCTTTTTAGGGTTATACAATGATTTCTTGCTATATCTGGATCCATTTCTAAATTGTATTTAACTTGAGCAGCTTCATAAGTTAAGTTATATTCGTTATTTAATGAATCAAGTAAGTTATCTAGTTTTACTTCAAGTTTTCCACTTGATATTTCTTTATTTTTAAGCTCACTATTTATAGCATTATAACTATTATTTGAATCCCTTAGTTCATGATCAATAATTGCTATTTCATCATTTAAATCATTCTTTTCTTTAGTAATACTCTTAATATCTTTTTCAATTAATTCTTTATTTTCACTTAATTTATTTATTTCATTCATTAATTCCATTAAATGTTCATCTAATTTATTTGATTTTAAATCATTGATACCCTCGAGCTCACTAGTTACATTTTTATATTCTTCAGTTACTCTACTTAGGTTAGTCTTTTTATTAAATAATTCATCATTTAGTAATATTACATATTTATTTAATACTGTTTCTCTTTCTGTTAGTTCTTCTTCCTTATCATTAAGGCTTGTAACTTCACTTGATAAGTCTTTAATATTTATTTCTAATTTTTGTAAATCAGACTTTAATTTATTTAATTCATTTTTTTCATTTAACATGGTATTTTTCTTACTTGTTCCTCCGGTGATTGAACCTCCGATATGAAGTATTTCACCATCTAGGGATACAACTTTATATTTATAGTTTATTAATTTACCTACGATATTTAAAGTTCTTTCATTATCCACAAGTATTACTTGACCTAGTTGATTTTCAATGATATTTTTGTATTTAGCATCATAATTTACTAAGTCACTTAAAATACCTATATAACCATTTATATTTTTAATATCATTTATTATTTCACTAGATGCATAACGCCCTTTTATAACATTAAGTGGGAAAAATGTTGCACGACCTAATTTTCTTTCTTTTAGAAAATCTATGGCATTAATAGCACTTGTTTCATTTTCCACAACAAGATAGTTACTACTTGCACCTAAAGCTATATCTGTTGCAATCATGTAATTATCTGGTATATCAATAAGTTTTCCAATGGTATTGTGTATTCCATATAATCTTGGATTATTTAATATATTTCTTACAGATGCTGGTGCTGATTCTGCACTTAAGATGTTATTTTCTAATATTTCTATTTTATTTTCAAGTAAGAACTTTTTCTTATTTGATTCAAGTAATGCATTAGTACTTGTACTTTTTTTAACCTTTAAAACAAGTAATTCATTTTTAACATCTTCACCTTTTTTTCTTTCACCTGCAATACTTTTTTCTATATCTTCAACTTCACGAGTTAATATTGTTATATTTTTATTTAATGATAATTCTTGTTCTTTTAACTTCATTAAGTTATTATCAATGATTGTTTGATTACTTTCATATTTTTGTCTTTCAATAGTTAGTTTCTTTTCACCATTTAAGTCACTGATTTGTTCCGTTATCTTAAGAAGTTCTTCCCTCTTTTTATTTACAGCTTCTTCAAGTTCAATATTTTTTAATTTTAACTTTTCAAGTTCAACACTTTTTCCATCATCTTTTAGAGTAACTAACTTTTCTTTTAGACTTTTTATTTCTTCGGTAATTTTACTATATTCTAAATTTAAGTCTGTGATATCTTTTGCTATTAAGGCAATATCAATACTTTCTAACTCACCTTTTATAGATAAATATTTTTTAGCAACGATAGATTGTTCCTTTAAAGGTTCAACTGTTTTGGAAAGTTCATCAATAATAAGTTTTATTCTTGTTAAGTTTTCTTCAGTTTTTTCCAACTTTTTTAGACTTTCTTCTTTACGTTTTTTATATTTTAAAACACCTGCTGCACTTTCAAATATAATTCTTCGATCACTTGATTTTGAATTAACTATATCTGTTACATTACCTTGGCTTATTATATTGAATGCATTAACACCAGCACCAGAATCTATAAAAAGATCTGTGATATCTTTTAATCTAACACGAGCATTATTAATATAGTATTCATTTTCACCAGTTGCATAAACTATTCTTTTTATTTCAACTTCATTAAAATCACTATGCAGATAATGGTCTTTATTATCAAAAACTAAGGCAACCATTGCTCTTTTTTGGGCTTCTCTTGATTCACTTCCACTAAATATACAATCAGTCATGTTATTTTGACCACGTAAAGATTTAACAGATTGTTCACCTAAAACCCATCTTACTGCATCAACTATGTTACTTTTACCTGATCCATTTGGTCCAACTATTCCTGTTATACCAGGATTTATTTCTAAATCTAATTTATCTGCAAAAGACTTAAAGCCTTGTGCTCTAATACTTTTTAAATACATCTATTTCACCGCACTTTTCTTTAAAGCATCTAAAGCTGCATTTTGTTCTGCTTCTTTTTTGCTTTTGCCTTTTCCCTTTCCATATATTATATTATCTATTTTTACTACCATTTCAAATGTTTTATCATGGGCTTCACCATATTCATTTACTAAAACATATTCAAGTGATTTTCTACTTGTTTGTACTGCTTCTTGAAGTTTTGTTTTATAATCGGTATTAAAATCACTATTTTTATTGATATAAGGTATAATGATATCATCTAAGTATTTTTTTGCTACTTCATAACCTTGATCTAAGTAGATACAAGCTGTTACTGCTTCGAAGACATCTGCGATGATTGTATCATTTAAATTATGCATTTGTCCATGACCAAGTCTAATGTATTTATCAATACCTAATCTTTTGGCATATGTTGCTAGTGCTTTTTCACAGACATAGTTTGCCCTTAGTTTAGTCATTTCTCCTTCTGAATAATTTGTATTTAAATAAAAATATTCACTTGTTACTGCTTCAAGAACAGCATCACCTAGATACTCTAATCTTTCATAATTATCTGTGTTATGTTCATTTGAATAACTTGTATGAGTTAATGCTGTAAGTAATAATTCTTTATTTTTGATTTCAATACCTAATTTTTTTAGAAATTCCATGTTATCAAATCCTTCCTCTTAACATTATAACAAATTTTTTCTTATTTGAAAACATTTACAAACAAAGAAATATTTGATACAATTTTTAAGGGTGGTATTTATTAAAAAAATAATTATTTATTTAATACGTGCTTATCAAGTAACACCACTACATGCTCACTCTATGTGTAGATATAAACCTACTTGTAGTGAGTATATGGTCGAGGCTTTAGAAACCTATGGTTTATTTAAAGGATTATACTTAGGAATTAAAAGAATTCTTAGATGTAATCCTTTTGGAAAATATGGAATTGATGAATTAAAGAAAGAAGGAAAATAATGAAAATAAAAAAAATAATATTAATGATGATACCTTTGTTGTTTTTAACAGGATGTAATTTAAAGAAAGACAATTTAGAAAATGCAACAATTTATACGACGATTTATCCGATTAAGTATTTAACTGAGTTTTTGTATAAAGATTATGCAACAATTGAAAGTATTTATCCAAGTGGTGCTGATGTTGTAAATTACGAACTTACTAGTAAGCAAATAAAAAAGTATGCTAAAGCTGATTTATTTATCTATAATGGATTAAGTAATGAAAAAACTATTACCAAAAATTTAATAAATAAAAATAGAAACTTACTTATAATTGATGTATCAAATGGTTTATCTTATACATATGGGGTTAAAGAATTATGGATGAGTCCGAATAATTACTTGATGCTTGCTAAAAATATTAAAGATTATTTAAAAGAATATTTAGATAGTAAGATTATTGCAAATTATGTTGATAAAAAATATGAAGATTTAGCAGAAATACTTTCACTAAAAGATGCTGAGTTAAGATCAATTGGTAAAGAAGCTAAAGAAAAAGGAACAAATACAATTGTAGTAAGTGATAATGTATTTAAGTTTTTAGAAAATTATGATTTTAATGTTGTATCTTTAGATGAAGAAAATTTGACTGAAGGAACTCTTAATTCAATAAAAAATAATTTCAAAAAAGAAAATTATAATACAATATTAGTTCTTGATAATAATTATACTGATAATATAAATTCTTTAGTAAATGATTATAAAGCAAAGACTATAGATGTAAAGTCAATGATTAATGTAGATAGTAATAATACTGATGATTATTTGACAGTTATGCAAGATTTAATCGATAATATTAGAAATATATGCTTAAATTGATTGACAAGTCGCTACTTTTATAATAAAATATAGAAGTAGCTTGTGGAGTAGTACTCAAGAGGCTGAAGAGGGATCCCTGCTAAGGATTTAGGTCGGCGAATGCTGGCGCGGAGGTTCAA
>CAKOKR010000027.1 GCA_934095965.1 uncultured Bacilli bacterium | reverse complement strand
ACTACTTGAGCGATTTCTTTTTGTGTTAAACTAAACTTACTACGCATATCAGCCATATTCTTACCTATTGCTACATCGCTTTTTCTACGATTCTCCACAAGTATACCTCCTAATATCTTCTTGATACCATTATAACATACATTTTCCATTTTGAAACACAAAAATTCCATTTTGTCAATTTTTTATTATTTTAATATTGATGTTATGGAACTAGAATGGTATTTTATAATCATATTTCTAATTTAGAACTTTTATTTTAAATATATAATTGACAAATTGGAACTACTAAGTTCTTTGAAAATTTGTAAGTTTTAGAAATCGCCGATATGCCGTAACTCAAAAAAGGCAAGGCAGAAATTATAACCCTATTGGCACGGGAGTTATGAAAAAACTAGAATTTCAACAAGTGGGCTTAGCCCAGGGGAAACTCTACCATTTTTTTAGAGAGAAAGGAGGAAACATATGAATAAAGAAGTATTAGATTCTATATTGCCTTCTATGGACACTAATGATATTGTTGAATTAGTTCATAATCACTTATGTGGATTAAGAGTTATAGAAAACATAGATTGCGAAGATGTTAAAGTAGAATATGGTCTTAATGAAGATATCGAAGATAATTCAAGAGAAGAATTAATAAGTGTATTATATAAAATGAATGAAAGAATAATGAAAAGCAGATAGGAGGTTTGATATATGACTGCAGTTAAAACATTAGAATTGTTATCTAAACAATGGTGTACTCTACAAGATTTAATGAAACTAGCTACCCTTGGTAGAAATTCAGCACTAAAAATTAGAAAAGAAATAATAACAGATCTTACTGATCAAGGTTATAAACTACCATGTAATTTAATACCAATGTGTGAAGTAGTTAATAAACTAAATATTAATGTTTTTTACCTTAAAGATATGGCAGAACTGGGGAAATAAATGAAACCTATAGAAGAATTAAATATAAACATAAAAAAAGACAACATTATTGATGGAATAATGAAGGCAAATGGATTATATCGCTTAGTTGCAGAACCAAAAGTTGGTAAGTCATTTTTAGCATTATAGCTTGACAACTCTTTGGTAAATAATAAACAATTCTTAGGATTTAATACTAATCCCACATCTGTTTTATATGTTAGCACAGAAATATCTGAATTACAACTTAAAGAAAGATTAGAAATAACAGGATATACTTTTAAACCTAATTCATTCTTCTTTGTGCAAAAAGATGAACAACATAAATTATGTATTAAAGATGATCTATTATTAGATTTAAAAGAATTCTCAGAAACTTATAATGGGAGATTTGTAATTATAGATATTATGTGTGGTATAGATTATGGATATGAAACTGATATAAATAATTATAGTGATGTTATGAAGAATATATTTGATAAATATAGAGAACTTGCTAAAAAATATAATCTTACATTTCTTCTAATACATCATTTAAATAAAGAAGCTAAAACATTAGGTAGTACAGGTATTGATGGTAATATGAATGGTATATTAACATTAATCATTAATAAAGATAATACTTATACTTTAAAAATAGTTAATAGAGATTTTGAAGAACAGAATATTAATTTAATTAAAAATGATAAATTAATATTTAAGGTAGTAAGTGAAGATAATAATGAATTAGATTTTAATTTATCTCTTTTTATGAGATATGTAATAAAAAAGAAAGAAATTATATTTACTCCTGCTGAAATGGTAGCGGAACTAAATTTATTAATTACTCCTTCTCGTTTTGGCAGATTATTAAATAGTAATATTAAAAAATTAGAGCAAGAAGGTATTTTTATTGAATTAAATAGAACTGCTACCTCTAGAAATTATAAAGCCAAATTTGTTGAACCATTTAATTTAGAATATTAAGGTTTTAGGAATTTTCCTAACTCACAATTTAGACCTAGTGAGATAAGTCACAAAATGACTAATTATGGTGGTATAATAGATGTTGAGGTGATACTTATGCTAAGAATATGTACCAAAGAATATTATGAAGCATATGCAAAAATTTCATTAATTGATATATATAATAAAAAATTAATATCAGCTAAAACAATAGGTAAAGAATCACCTGATATACAAGATGATTTAAATAGCATAGGCATAGAAGTAACTCGTAGTTCATCAAATGCTGAGTGTATGACAGATGCAATTACAAATAATCTTTTTAATAAGGGTTACAAATTAGATGAATTAAAAAGTTTAATCAATAAAAAATATAAATCATTTAATGGAAGTATTGGTCAAATTGATAACTTCAACTATATCTCTCCATATAAAGGTTTAATAAGTACAAGTACAACTATCAAAAATATAAAAAATAGAATTATCGAAAAAAGCAAATTGTTTTATGATCATTATAAAATATATAATGAAAATGATTTATATGTTTTTACTGGAAATTCGACATTGAATATCTGTGATATCCAAGAAGTAATAGACAATTTACAAAATGTTAAAATACCATTTGATAAAATTTTTATAAATTGTATAGATAAAATCTTTATATTGAATAAAAATGATATACTGCAAAAAAACATCAATACAGAAGTATTAAGAAATTATAAATTAAAAGCTATTAACTATAAAGAATAAATAAATTTTAACAACCACTAAGGTTGTTTTTTTATGCAAGGAGGTTGATATATGTATGATGGAAAACAAGTATTAAGATTTGTTAATAATTATAAAACTAAAGATTTATATCTTATAGGTAATGAAATGAATAAAAGAATCGATACAGGTAATTATGATTTTGAAAGAACTAAATTTAATGTACGTTATAAAGCTATTAATAAGAGTAACTTATATCAAGAGGTTAAATCTATTTTAGAAGATAGAACTATAAAATATTTCTATAAAACTAAAACAAATATATTAAATGGCATAACATTTGCGAGCGTTCCAGAGTTTTTTATGATTCTGGGTTTACCATTTAAAGAAAATGGTAAAACTATATTACTTAGAGATAAAGATAATAAAATTATTTATGAATCTATTAAAGGTATCTTTTTAAATAATGATCAATTTTGGTACTAGATGGTATGATATTAATTTTGTTAAAGTTTATAATAAAATGACTAACTTTACTAATCCAAATGAAAGAAAAAAAGAAATGTTATTTTATACATTAGATGAGTATCAAAGATTCTTATCTGTAGAAACTAATTTAAAATTTAGATGTGCATTTCAAACTCTATTTTATTGTGGACTTAGAAATGGTGAATTAAGATGATTAACTTGGAATGACTTAGACTTTAATAGAAGCACTTTAACAGTTAACAAAAATATTGTTAAAGTTCCAGATCCTAAGACTGGTAAACCTTATACTGTTACTAGTCCTAAAACAAGTTCAAGTTATAAAACTATCCCCATTCCTAATTTCTTATTAAAAGATTTATCTGAATTGTATAATGATGATGCTAATTATTTTTGTTTTAGAGGATCTTGGTATATTTTTGGTAATAAAGCCCCTTTATCTACTACTCTATTAGTTAAAAAAACAAAGAATGCTTTTATGGCTAGAGTTAAAGATATAAGAATACACGATTTTAGATAAAGTGGTGCTAATATAACTTTAGTTGCTAAATATCTTGGACATACTAAAATAGATGAAACTTTAAATACCTATTCTCATATGTATCAAAATAGACTTGATACTATAGTTAACATTATCGAACTACAAAATAGCAGATTAAATAATAGTGTTATTGAAACTAAACCAACTATCTTATTAGAACATAAGGATACATTATCTGATCACGAAGAAGTATCGTATAATTATGAAGAACATGAAATAATAAAATCTAAAAATGAAGATGACCTAGCCCTTTAATAGACTAGGTCTCTTTTTTTATTTATTATTACTATAATCACTTAATATATTTCTACATAATTTAATAATTTTATTAAGAAGTTGATTTACTTCTTCTCCGCTTTTTTCATCAAATACATTATATATTTTAGGAAAATCAACGCCAATTTCACTAACATATTTGTTATTATTATTAATATTTAATGTCACAAACACTTCTTTATCATCAAGTTCTCCTTGAATTTTTATGTATTCATTAAAATCATCATTTTCTATGCCATAATGGAAAATGTCATTTCTAACATCTAAATATTTAGCGTTTACTGTATTAGGATTATATTTTGGATTTTCAAATTCATCTTTTATTTCATTAAATATTTGTTTGTTTTCAGGATTTTTAATCATATCAATATAAAACTCTTTATAATAAGGACTTTTTGTTAATCTACCAAAAAGTTTTAGTGCTTCTTTTAAATGGGCAAGAGTTATTTTAAATAAATATATTTTTATTGAGTCATATTTTTGACTTTTCAACGATTTAAATAATTGTTGATTAATATTCAAATCGTTATATAATCTTGAAATCAAATAAATTGCAAAACCATATCTATTATTTGTATAATAATTTAATCTTTTAATATTTTTTTCCATAATATACCTCACCTTTTTAAATTTTCAAAATATTTCTCTAGCTCTTCAGAAAAACATTTTAGCATTTCGCTAATTTTTTTGTAATATTCTTTATCCTTATAATATTTTTTATTCAAATCAATATAATCATAAATTTTACCTGATTTAATATTTCTATAGTATGTTTTATAGTATTCAATTAACGATCTTTTTTCTAAATACTTGTATTTGGCTTTAATATAATCTTTATCTGATTCTCTTTTTTTTGAAATTATACTCTCATATTCTAATATGTCTTCGAATTTATATAAATCTATCGGTAGCAAATAATTATTATCATAATCTAATAAATTGTTATTTAATGTACCTATTTGTCTTAATATACAGGCTATACATTGACCACAATGAAAATTCCCTTTAGACTTATTACTAAAATGAATAATCCCAGAATTTTTAGAACACGTCCTTGTTTCATTGGAAATGATTTCAAAATATTCTTTTGGAATTTGTGATATAACTTGAGCTTTTGTTAAATATCTAAATGGATTTTCAACTTCTACATTAATGCCAAGTTCAGACAGAATTTCATTTATTAAATATATAGTTTTTTGATTTGTGGTTTTTGTAACACGCCTACTAAAATTAAATTTAGGATTCAAAGACATAATTCCATTCTCATATATTTTAATTTTTTTTATATTATAAAAATCAGCAAATATCAAACAACACCCTATAAACATTAGTGATCTAGTTCTTTCTGTATAATGTTGCTCACTATTTAACATAACTTTTTTTACATAAACATTAGCATTTTTATCCTTGTCTATAATTTTATTATAGATTTTTTGTGCATTTGATACCTCTATCAAATTTGTTCCAAAAGTTACATAAATGGTTTTATTGCCTTTTTCCGCAACGGTTCCACTTAATGAATCCAAGCCACCTGATAGTAGAGATATTGAATTATATTTTACTGATGGTTCTAAAGGTAATCTGCCACTTTTAATTTCTTTTTTGTTCAAACTCTGTATAAAATTAATATTCCATTTCTCTCCATTAGTCATGTAATTAATCAAGTATTCAAACTTTTCCTTACATTTTTTTAATTTTTCATAATTTTCAACAGGAATTTCAAGAGACATTTTTTCTTTATTATTAACATCCTCATCACGTTTCGTATAAAAATCTTTATAACAAATATATGATATAGTATCAAACATGTCCAAAACTAATGAATTATCATATGAAGTGATATCAAGTAAATTGGAATCATTATAATGAAGAGAATACGGAGAATTTTCATTATCAAAAAATTCAATCATTTATTATTCACCTACTCTCTGTAATTTAGTCATAATATTTTTTAAAGCTAAATTCACTTCATCAAAATGGTTTTCATTTTCATCTTCAAAATCTATTTCTTCTAATTCTAAATAAATCATAGGCAAAATATTATTATCAGTAAATTGTGCTACTTCGTTTTCATACATTTCTTCTGTCATATTTAACAAATTATCTAAACTATCTTCAAAAGTAAATTGTTTAAAAACATTTGAAACAACATTCTTTAAATACTTCGCGGTTACATCAATAATAGATAATCCATCTTTTACTATATCTAATTCTGATATACTTTCTTTAAATGAAGTTTTTAACACTTCATCATTTTCTATCCCTAAATATTCGCAAAAAACTTCTGCTATTTCACCATTAGAATAAGAAGAAATATTTCCACTAAATCCAATTGACGAAAAATCACCAGACTTTATTATTTTAGATAATCTAACTATTCTTTGAATACTTGTATTACATTGGTTAGAATATATTTTTTCTTGTAATGTCTTTCTTGGCTTTGATACTCCTTTTTCTGGATAAAATAAGTCTTTTAATAAGTTTCCTATTCCTGAACCATTTGAGCTTATTATTCCATTAGAAATTTTATTTTCTAAAAGTCTTTTCCCTCTTGGATATTTATTTCTTGTTGAAGATCCCAAATTTATCACTTCCTTTACTTCTAAAAAACGCCAATACAAAAACCTATTAAATTAATAAGCCTGTACTAGCACTTCTTTTTTATTCTTACTTGTTAAATAATTCATCTACAATCAAGTCCTTTGAATGTAAATTGTTATTTTTACTCAATAATAGATTTTCATAAAATTTAATTAAAAAACTATTATCTTGTTTTATATTTAAGTAATTATTATAGTAATTACTTCTTACTAAAGCATTTCTGTAATAAACCGATTTTTCTTTGAACATGGTATTATTAACATTATATCCAAGTGATATTAAATATTTTTCTATAAATAATGCTGTTGTTCTTGTGTTACCTTCTCTAAAAGGATGTATTTGCCATATTCTTGAAGAAAAATCAGTTATGTTGTTTATTACATCAACTATATTCATACCTTTATAATTTTTACTTTTTTCTAAAGATATATCATAATCTAATGATTGCTCCAACAATTTATAGTCCCCATAACCAACTGAATCATTATTCAATATTCTTTCACACTTTGAAAAATCGACTTTTCTAAATTCACCAGCAAATTCATATACGTCTTGGAACAAATACTTATGAACATATTTTAAATAATCAATTGACAACTCAAAATAATCTTCTTGAAGCAGTTCTACTATCCTAGTTGATACTAAATCACATTCTAGTTCGTTATGATTTACTTTATCATCTTTTTCTTTTTCAATATAATATTGTTTAAGTTCTTGTTCAACTTCATAGATTGTTTTTTCACCAGTTACATTTTCACTCAACAATTTTTCTAAATATTTGGATGGTTTTAAATTATCAACCTCTTGAAGTCCAATAGCCATGTCCCATTGAAGTTGTTTTGCATAGTTCTTTGGTCTTTCTATTTCATTATAACTATTTACACTTGAATCTAGTTCTTTTTCAGTCATTCTAGCACCTCCAGTAAAGTTATTATATCAAAAAGCATTGATTTTGTCAGTAAATTAAGTTACTTTTGTGGAATAAATACTATAATTTCTAATACAAATAAAAACGGAGACTTCCGAAGAAATCTCCTAAAAGAATAAAAAGGGGTTGACTAGTGTGATACTAGCACCAATTCGCCTTCTTTAAGTGAATTGGTGATTACTATCTTAATCGAAAAACATCATTTTGTCAAGCGATTTTAATGAATTTCTTTAAAAAGTTTGGTATAATGAATTGGGAGGAGATTATGCAGTTAGAAACATTACCAAAAGTTGGTCCAAAAACAATAAATATTTTAAATAAATTAAATATAAATACTATCGAAGACTTATTAACATATTACCCATATCGTTATAATGTTATTAAGTTAATAAATATTAATGATGCTGATGAGGCACTAACAACATATGTTAAAGCTAAAATTATAAGTGTTCCAAAAGTAGCATATATAAAAAGGAATTTTAATCGCCTAGACTTTATTGCCCAAAACAATAATATCCAATTTAAAGTAGTTATCTTTAATAGAGCATACTTAAAAAAATTATTAACACCTGATAAAGAAATAATTGTTGTTGGTAAATATCAAAAACTTAAAAATGTTTTTACCGCAAGTGATATAAAATTTAAAATTGATGAAGAGAGAATTGAACCAATATATCACTTAACCGAAGGATTAAAAAATTCTTTTGTTGAATCAATTATGTCATCAGCACTTGATTTAAAACTTACAATCCCTGATTATATACCAAGTTATTTAAATGAAAAATATCATTTTATTACTAAAGATGATGCAATAAAGTTAATTCACAAACCCAAAAGTATCGAAGATATAAAATTGAGTGAATTAAAACTTATCTATGAAGAATTATTTATATACATGTTCAAAATCAATTATTTAAAAAGTGTTAATAAAGTAAATAATGGAATTAAAAAAGATTTTGATATGAACATAATTCAAGAATTTTTAGCAAGTTTAACATTTGAATTAACAACAGATCAAATAAAAACAATCGAAGAAATATTAAATGATTTAAAAAGTGATAAAAGAATGAATCGTTTAGTTATAGGTGATGTTGGGAGTGGTAAAACAATCGTAGCAATTATAGCAGTACTTGCAAATTTTCTAAGTGGTTATTCTACTGCTTTTATGGCACCAACTGAAATACTTGCAAAACAACATTATGAAACTATAAAAGAATATTTTAAATATTTTGATATTAATATCTGTTTATTAACGGGTTCTTTAACTAAAAAGAAAAAAGAAAGCATTTATAAAGAAATTGAAAATGGTAAATATGATGTTGTAATAGGTACTCATGCTTTATTAAATGATGATTTAAAATTTAATAATTTAGGTTTAGTCATAACAGATGAACAACATAGATTCGGAGTTAATCAAAGAAATACATTACAAAATAAAGGAATGAATAAAGAAGCGGATGTCTTATATTTATCTGCAACACCTATACCAAGAACATATGCATTAACTATCTATGGTGATTTAGATTTATCCCAAATTAAAACTAAACCAAATATTAGAAAAGAAATTAAAACGAAGGTAGTTTATGAACAAAATATCAAAGAAGTTTTAATGGCTATGTATGAAGAATTAAAATTAAATCATCAAATTTTTGTGGTATCACCTTTAATTATGCAAAATGATGAACTTGATTTAAATAGTGTTATTAACCTAAAAGAAAAATTAGATATTGCATTTAATAAAAAAGTTAGAATTGAAATACTTCATGGTAAATTAAAACAAAAAGAAAAAGATGAATTAATGAAAGAATTTCAAAGTGGAAAAATAAAGATACTTATTTCTACCACAGTTATTGAAGTTGGAATAGATGTACCAAATGCTACAATGATGGTTATATTTAATGCTGAAAGATTTGGTTTAGCAACACTTCATCAACTTCGAGGTAGAGTTGGAAGAAGTAACTTACAAAGTTATTGTTACTTAGTTACTAATATGAAAAATAATGAAAGACTTAAAGTTATGGAAGAAAGCAGCGATGGTTTTTATATATCTGAAATGGATTTTAAACAAAGAGGTCAAGGAGATTTATTTGGTATAAAACAAAGCGGAGATATGTCTTTTAAAATAGCTAATTTAAATAGAGATTATAATATACTTATGCAAACTAATAAAGATTCAAATGAATATTTAACTAGTAATAATTATAAGGAAAATGAACTATATACAAATATTGTCAAAGATATAACTAATTTAGATTAACATATGGCTAACTTTACAAAAATATATTGACAAATGTAAAAAAAAATATTACTATTATACTAGCATGATGCAAGTCATGCTAATAACCTGATCTCTCTTACGAATCTCAATGTGAAGAGATCAACCAAAACCCCCTGAAGGAGCCGAAAGGCTCCACTTTTTTTATTTAAAAAAATAAGTACAATTAAGTACTTACTTCTTTAAGGGTAGGAATATAATTCTTCCCTACTTTTTACTTATTCTTTTATAATATTCGTACCTCTTCATAGCATTTTCTTTTTGGTCTTCTAATAATTCTTTAGCTAAATCTTTATCTTTAATTTTTAGGGCATTGAATCTCACTTCATTATCTAAGAAGCTTTCATATTTTGAAAAATCCGGTTCTTTAGAATCAATAATTGTTTCTTTATCATGTCTCATTAATATTGTGTAACCGCATTCAACTGCTAATTTTTCTTCGATACTTGATGTAGACATACCTGTTTTAATACCATGTTCAATACATGGAGAATATGCAATAATTATTGCAGGTCCATTGTGAGCTTCAGCTTCATTGAAGGCTTTGATTGCTTGCATCATATTTGCTCCGAGAGAAATACTTGCAACATAACAATTTGGGATGCATGATGCAATTTTGAATAAATCTTTTTTAATTGTTTTTTTACCAAAGTTAGCAAATTCTGCCACTGCACCTTTTTTAGTTGATTTACTTGCTTGACCACCAGTATTTGAATAAACTTCAGTATCTAAAACTAATACTTTAATATTTTCATTAGAATGAAGAACATGATCAAGTCCACCATAACCAATGTCATAAGCCCAGCCATCACCACCGATTGCCCAGACTGTTCTAGCAGATACATAATCAAGTAAATCTTTTAATTCATTTGGTAATAATTTTGTTGATAACTCATTCTTTATTTTGTTAGTTACTTCAAAATCATTCATATTTTCAAGCCAAGATTTAAATAATTCTTTAGTTTCTTTATCAACAGATTCTATAGAACTTTCCATAATATGTTTTATTCTATTTCTTTTTTGTTCATAAGATATGTGAATACCTAATGCAAATTCAGCATTATCTTCGAATAAAGAGTTTGCCCATGGTATAGAATATGGTGTTGATGGAGTTGAACCTCCGTAGATACTTGAACAACCAGTAGCATTTGCAATAACTAATTTTTCTCCGAGTATTTGGGTTAATAACTTGATATAAGGTGTTTCTCCACATCCAGCACATGCTCCGGAAAAAGCAAATAACGGCTTTTCTAAAGCAACTCCTTTTATTGTTGTCTTTGGTAATGGATTAATTATCTTATATTTATCAAAATCAATTCCAACTTTTGTTGTTTTTTCAATCATCTTTAAGGCTTTATTACCCATTTTACCTGGACAAACACTAACACATACACCACAACCAGTACAATCTTTTTCACTTATTTTTATTGAATACATTAATCCATCTTTTCCAATGAATGGTATTCCATCTGCATCATTTTCATTTGCTATAGCTCTGATAACTGCATGTGGACAAGATAAAACACACATTCCACATTCTATACAGTTTTCTTTTGACCAAGTTGGTACAACATTTGATATATTTCTTTTTTCGTCTTTTGTTGTTGCTCCTGGGAATCTTCCACATCTATAATCAAGAAGCATTGATACAGGTATTTCATTACCCTTTCTTTCATTTATTAAGTTAATAACATTGTTATCAACAATTTTTATTGTTTCATCATAATTTTCTGTTATTTTAAGTTCTTTTAAGTTATCAAGTGACTCATGTATAGCATTAATATTGTTATTAACTATATCTTCACCTTTTGTCTTAAATGTTTTTTCTATTGATTCTTCAAGAATTTTTGTTGCATTATCAACATTTAATAAATTAAGTATTAACACTTCCATTATTTTACTAATCTTACCATTTATTTTATTTTTAGCTGCTATATTTTCAGCATCAATATAATATACTTTTATTTTTTTGTTATAAATTATGTTCTTAACTTTACTTGGTAATAATTTTTTTAACTCAGATTCATTTTTTATTGTGTTAATAAGTAAGATTCCATTTTCTTTAATGTTATTTATTATATCAAACATTCTAAAATATATATCTTTGGTAACTACGATAATTTCTGGATTAGTTACATAATATGGTTTATTAATACTTTTATTATTATATCTTAAGTGAGATATTGTAACACCACCGCTTTTCTTTGAATCATATTCAAAATATCCTTGAACATATAAATCTTTACTTGAATGAAGTATTTTTAATAAATCTTTTGATGCACTTACCATACCATCACTACCAAAACCAACTAATTTTATTTCTTTAGCTTCATTTTTAATTTCAATGTGTGATGTTTCTAATGAAAGATTTGTTACGTCATCATTTATTCCAATAGTAAAGTTATGATGTGGATTTTCATCAAGCATTTTATATACACTATATATTTCATCTGGTGTTGTATTTTTACTTGATAAACCGTATCTTCCTCCGTAGACTTTGATATCTTTGTCTTGAAGAATGCTACATACATCTAAATATAATGGTTCTCCGATGGAACCTGCTTCTTTAGTTCGATCTAATACAGCAATATTTTTAACTGTATCAGGTAAGCAATCTAGGAAATATTTTTTGCTAAATGGACGATATAAGTGAACTGTAATTAAACCAACATTATCTAGTTTATCTACAACTTCTTTAATTGTGTCTGTTACACTACCCATTGCAACAATTACATTTTTAGCTGTTTTACTTCCATAATAGTTAAATGGTTTATAAGAAGTATTCATTATTTTATTTATTTTTTGCATGTAATCATTTACTATATCAGGCATCATATCATAATATTTATTACGAGATTCCATTATTTGAAAATAGATATCTTCATTTTGAGCCATACCATATTGATATGTTTTACCAACATTTAAGCATCTATCTTTAAATTCATTTATTTTTTTATGATTTACTAAAGTCAATAATTTATCTTCGGGTATTTCTTCGATAGTGTTAAGTTCATGACTTGTTCTAAAGCCATCAAAGAAATGAATAAATGGAAGACTTCCTTCGATTGCAGATAAATGTGCCACTGCAGCAAGGTTTTGACTATCAAAAACATTAGATGATGCTAAAATACAAAAACCAGTTGCACGAGTAGCATAGATATCTTGATGATCTCCGAATATAGATAAAGCATGTGTTGCTAGGCTACGAGATGCTACATGTATTACTGCAGGTAACATTTCACCCGCTATTTTATACATGTTTGGTATCATTAAAAGTAGACCTTGACTTGCTGTAAAAGTTGATGCAAGAGATCCTGATAATAAAGCACCATGTAGGGCACCAGCAGCTCCAGCTTCTGATTCCATTTCTAATACTTTTGGCTTATCATTAAATATATTAAGTAAATTTGTATTTGTTAATTTATCAATATTTGATGCCATTGGACTTGATGGTGTAATCGGATAAATACTGCATACTTCACTGAAGTAATATGCAACTTTACTACATGCACCATTTCCATCTGTTATTATTTTCATTTTTATCACCACTATTATTATAAAATAAAAAAGACTAAATAACTAGTCTCTTTTTAATTTTTCTTCAATTCTTAACAATCTATTGTATTTTGCTATACGTTCACCACGACACATAGATCCAGTTTTTATAAATGGAATTGCCATACCTACTGCTAAATCTGCAATAAATGTATCTTCTGTTTCACCACTACGATGAGATATTATTGTTTTATAATTATTCTTTTTAGCAAGCATTATTGTTTTAGTCATTTCAGTAATTGTACCAATTTGATTAGCTTTTAAAAGAATGGCATTACCTGCTTTCATATCAATACCCTTTTGCAAGTATTTTTCATTAGTTACAAAGTAATCATCACCAACAACCATGATTCTGTTATTTACTAAATTAGTAAATTTTGCTAAAGCTTCAAAATCATTTTCATAGAATGGATCTTCGATACTTAGTATTGGATAATTATTTATTAATTCAATATAATATTTCATTAATTCATCTGTTGATAATTCTTTATTATCTAGTTTGTATTTTTTTGTATCATTATTATATAACTCACTTGCAGCAATATCTAAGGCAATAAATATATCAACACCAGGTTTATATCCAGCTTTTTTTATAGCTTCCATGATAAAATCTAGTGCCATTTGATTATTTTCTAAGTTTGGTGCAAATCCACCTTCGTCACCTACACCTACAGCATAGTTATTTATTGAAAGTAATTTTTTTAATGTATGAAATACTTCAGATGCTGCTCTGATACGTTCTTTAATAGTTTTCATAACAGGCATAATCATAAATTCTTGAATATCTATGTTATTAACTGCATGAGCTCCGCCATTGATAATATTAATCATTGGTATTGGAACAGATACACTACGATTAGAAACATATTCATATAATTCTTTGTTATTTGATGCAGCTAAGCACTTTAAACATGCAAGGGATACCGCTAATGTAGCATTTGCTCCTAAGTTACTTTTATTTTCAGTTCCATCTAAGGAAATAAGTAAGTTATCAACAAATAATTGATCAGCTTTTTTACCTATTAAAGCAGGTCTTATAATATTATTAACATTACTAACTGCTTTTAAAACTCCTTTTCCTTCATATCTATTTTGATCTTTATCCCTTAGTTCTAAAGCTTCCCTTGAACCAGTTGATGCTCCACTTGGTACTGATGCAGTTTTAGTAATTCCATTATCAAGCATCATATCAACTTCAACTGTGGGATTTCCTCTACTATCTAGTATTTCTCTAGCATGAATATCTTTTATTAACATACTTATCCCTTCTTTCTATATATAGTATACCAAAACTTAGGACAAATAAAAAGCAAAACGATGAAGTTTTACTTTAAATTTTACTTTATTTTACCAGAATATTTCCATTATTTCTTTGCTACGGTTTCTAAATAATATTGTGTCCATAAAATCAAGAATACCAGTTATTATTAAGAACGCTCCGGCTAGTTTAGTTAATGTTAAACTTGCAAATGGATTAAATATTACTAAGATACCAACTATTGCTATAAGAATTCCAGTTGCTAATGTTATTAACCATGATTCTTCGTTTCCTCTTTTTAGCCATAATGCATAATTTACTTTACTTGCACCATTAATAATCATGTAGATTCCTAAGCAAACTGTTACAAATTCTACTACTGTAAATGGATATAGAATAATTACTACACCAAGTAATGCATATAAAACACCAAATACTAAGTTTAAATTATACAACTTTGCACCTTCACGATGAAAATATTTGTATACGGAATTTATTCCTTCAATTAAGAAAATGATTCCAACAATTATACCAACTACTTTATTTGTTGCATTTGGTAGTAATAGTAATACAATACCCATTATGATTGTAAATAATGCTGTTAATAATGAATAAATAATCATTCTTTTGTACATATTTTCAATACTATTTTTAAATCCTGATGCCATATTTTATCACTCCTACTTATATTATACAAAAAGATTATCTTTTAAGTCAATTGTTTTTTGATTTTTCCGTCAATTTATGGTATAATGTTGTCCTAATTAAGGGAGGTTTAACCATGAATATAAAAGAAATGTCAATAGCTGAATTTAAAGAATTTGTTAGTTCTCATTTTATTGGAAATTTTCATGAATCTATTAACTATGCTATGATTAAAGCTGAAGAAGGTTATGATTATGAATTTATCTCTTATGGAGGAGATGAAATAGTTGGTGCTGCCCTTATTCTTTATAAAAAAATTGGTGGTTATTATTATGGATATTCTCCGCGTGGATTTTTAATTGATTATTCAAATACTTTCTTACTTGAAGATTTTACTAAAAAGATTAAAGCTTTTTATGAAAAGAAAAATTTTGTATTTATAAAGATTAATCCTGAGATAGCAGTAGCTAAATTAAATAAAAAAACTATGAACTTTGAATATAATGAAAATTACAAAATTGTTGATAACTTAATTAGATGTGGCTATAAGAAGTTAAAAAATAATATGAATTTTGAGTCTTTACTTCCACGAGTTAATGCTATTATTAAGTTAGATGAATTTGATGTTAATAAGTTAAATAAGAATACTAGAAATAAAATAAAAAAAGGATTAAGAAAAGGATTAGTATTAGAAAAATGTGATCATAATAAACTTAATATCTTTTATGAATTTATAAAAAATAAGATTAAGAAAGATGAATATTACTATAATGATTTTTATAATGTATTTAGTAAAACTGCTGATGTTGATTTATTAATGGTTAAGGTTGATTATAAGAAATTTTTAATTAATTCAACTAATGCATATAATAATGAAGCTAGAATTAATAGTTATTTAAATAATAAGTTACTTTCAAATAGTAATAGTAATGTTATAAATAGTAAGATGAATTCTGATAAGGCATTGCTTTCTTATAAAAATGATATTGCAGAAGCTAGTAAATATTTAAATACTAATACTGAAACATATTTAGCGGGTGCTTTAGTTATTAAATATCAAAATAGAGTTATCATCGAAATAAGTGGCTTTGATAAATCAATGGGAAGATTTTCTTCGAACTATTTTCTATACTATGCTTTAATTAAATATTATAGTAAAGATTATAAATATATTGATTTAAATGGAATTACCGGAGATTTAAGTAAAGATGGATATTATTATGGTTTAAATAGATTTAAAATGGGATTTAATCCGGATGTTTATGAATATATTGGAGAATTTGATTTAGTAATAAATGAAAAAGAATATAATAAATTATTAAAAAATGGATTACTTGCAAAGGAATTCAATAAATAAAACTATACCAATCGTGATATAGTTTTTTATTTTACCTAAATACTGTTGATAACTTTGCTTTTGAATCTAAAAAAAACAACCTCTGCAAAAGAGATTGTTTTAATTTATATCTTTAATTATTTTAAAATTTCAGATACAACTCCGGCACCAACAGTTCTTCCACCTTCACGGATAGAGAATTTAGTTCCGTTTTCTAGAGCTACTGGAGCAATTAGTTCAACAGTCATGTCAACATTGTCTCCTGGCATTACCATTTCTACTCCTTCAGGTAATTCAATAACACCTGTTACGTCTGTAGTTCTGAAATAGAATTGTGGACG
>CAKOKR010000026.1 GCA_934095965.1 uncultured Bacilli bacterium | reverse complement strand
TTTTTTGAAAATTTTTTTGCAAAAATAGTGATTTTTCCCAGAAGTCTGGGAAAAAATAATTTTTTGATAGTTAAAAACGTAATGTAAAATATTGTAAATAATGTAAAATAAGTGGATAGTAAACGTCAAATAAATTGATGATTTGACGTTTTTTACATTTTTTCCTCATATAATTATTTTGTGTCAAAAATATGTAAAATTATTTGAACAATTTAGTTAATATATGTTATAGTAGTTAATCAAGGAGGTTTATATGCAAGAGGTATATATTAATTTAGATGATTCAGGTAAACTTTCAGTTCATGAAAGCGTTAGTGTTTATGGAGGTATATTGTTTTTGTCAAAGAAAGAAAAGGATAAATTTATTACTCAGTATCGAAGTATAATTAAAGATATAAAATGTAAGTATTGTTTAAATAAAGATAATTGTAATAATAAATGTCCGGAGATTAAGAATACTAATATTAAAAGTAGTGATAAAAGAAGAATAATGAACTATATAAAAAAATACTTTATTATTGGACTTATTATTAAGAATGATAAAGTTTATGTACATATTATAAATGATAAAAAAGCTAAGGGTAGATTTCTTGATTATGGGTTAAGAAGAATGATTAAAGAAGTAATAAGTGAACAAATTAAAAATAAAAATATAGATTCATATAGACCTCTTAAGGTTATAATAAATATAGATGAACAAAGTACTAAAAGTAATGGGTATTATAACTTACAGGATGGACTTATGGAAGAGTTAAAGTATGGAATTAAGAACTTTAATTATGATAATATATTTACTCCGATTGTTCATAATAAGTTAGATTTACATATAAAATATCAAGATTCTAGTAAGAGTTATTTAGTTCAGGCAGCTGATTTAATATCAGGAACTATTAGAAAAATGGTTTTAAATGATTGTGATGTAAATAATTTTTTAAATTTTAAGATAATCTTGCCATGAAAAAAAGCTACATAATTGCAGCTTAATCCCAGTTAGAATGGTGTACTTACAAGCACACTTAATTTAAATAAATCATTGTCTAACTATCGACCTGACGAGATTTTATCTCCGGTATAGATATAGTACTATAAAAGTTTTTAGTTGTCAATTGTATTTTTTGTTAATATAGTTTATAATATAAAAAAGAGGGAAGTATATGAAATTAATAGTAAATGATCATAATGTATATATAATTTTGTTAGTTACTTTTTTAACTAGTTTAGTGTTGGTGCCAATTGTTAAAAAAATAGCTTTACATGTTGGTGCAATGGATATGCCAAATGAAAGAAAGGTGCATAAAGTTCCAATGCCTAGATTAGGGGGACTTGCTATATATTTTTCGTTTTTACTCGGGTATATCTTATATGGAGAAATTAATACTCAGATGATATCTATTTTAATATCAAGTTTTTTACTTGTTATTGTGGGTATTTTTGATGATATTAAACCTGTTAGAGCAAGATATAAATTAGTGGTTCAAATTATTGCTGCAGCTATTGTGGTTATTTATGGTGATTTAGCTTTTCAAGAAATTTCTTTTTTAGGTTTAAAGTTTTATTTTGCGCCATGGTTTAATGACTTTTTAGCTATATTTTTTATTGTTGGTATAACAAATGCAATTAATTTAATTGATGGATTAGATGGACTTGCTAGTGGTATAAGTGCAATATATTTTTTAACAATTGCTATTATTGCTATTATTTTAAATAGATTAGGTGGTTTAGATATTGTTTTATCTTTGATTATGCTTGGAGCTACACTTGGATTTTTGGTTCATAATTTTCCACCAGCAAAAATATTTATGGGGGATACTGGTAGTTTGTTTTTAGGTTTTATGATATCCGTTATTGCTTTACTTGGATATAAAATTACAACATTTACTTCATTAATAGTTCCAGTAATTATTTTAGCAATTCCTATATTTGATACGTTGTTTGCTATTTTAAGAAGATTATTAAAGGGACAAAATATTGGAGAAGCTGATAAAGAACATTTTCATCATCAACTTCTTAAGATGAAGTATAGTCCAACAGCTAGTATTTTAATTATTTATGCAATAGATATATCTTTTGCAACAATATCAATATTTTTTATACTTGGGGATAATCAAATTGCAATTGCAATATATATCTTGTTGATGATATTACTTTTGTTTATTGTTTTAAAAACAGATATATTGTTTGATCATAAAAAGAAAAAAAGAAAATGAGGTAGTAATATGAAAGAAGAAAAAAATGTAAAAAATATAATAGAAAATGTAACTGTTTTCTTTCTTTTTTTATTGCCTTTGTTTAGTACAGTATTTTTATATAATAAAATATCTACCTTGATACAAATTATATTTGTATTTTTATTACTTTTTGTTACATTAATATTATATAAAGATTCTAGAAAGAATATTAAATGGATGATTCTTTATTATGTGTTATGTTTAATTTATCTTGGGGTAAGTTTTTATCATCAAGAATCTTTTAAAAGTTTATTACCTAGTAGTTATGGTTTTAATATAGTTAGTGAATTACTTACGATATTAAAGTTAATTACACCGATTACGTTTATTTATTCATTATATTATATAAAATTGCCTTTTAAAAAGTATATGTTGGTATTAAAAGTATGGTGTATATTATTTGCAGGTTCAATAGTTTTAACTAATATATTTAAAATAAGTTTAGGTTCGTATAGTGATTCATTTATAACTAAGAATATATTTGAATGGAATAAGTATAATTATTATAAATATACCGCTAGTAAAGGCTATTTTATGTATGCTAATCAAGTATCAGCATTATGTATATTATTTTTGTTAATGTTTATTTATGATTACTTATATAACAATAAAAAAAGTATTATATATGTTTTATTAGTTAGTTTAGCAATGCTTATGTTAGGTACTAGAGTATCTACTTTAGGTGGTTTACTTACTTTAATATTTGCTATAATATTTTATTTTATTATAAATATTTTTAATAAAATAAGAATAAAGAAAAGAATATATATACTGGTAATACCAGTGCTTGGATGGATTTTATTATTACAAGTAAGTCCATATAATAATAGAAATATAGAACTTAATAGAAGTTTAAATAGACATATGGATGATACATCCATAGTAGATGGAAATTCCATAGTTATGGATGATACATCCATGAACGTAGATAAAACAAAATATGTATATCAAAACTATAATAAAGATTATTTACCAAAAGTTTTTTTTGAAAAGTATTATCCGATTAAATATGATGAAGAGTTTTGGTATAACTTTGTTAAAAATAATAGTATAGATAAAATTAATTATAGATATATAGAAAAAAGTATAATAAGAAGAGTAGTAGAGGTAAATAATAATGCGTTAGATAAATATATTGGCATAAGTAATACAAGAATACAAAATATAGTTAATATAGAAAGTGATTTTTATTTACATTATTATGCTTTTGGTATTATTGGAAGTATTATTTTACTTGTTATTTATTTGATATTATTTATTTATGCATTTAATAATTTTATAAAAATACAAAATTACTATGCATTTATAATGTTATCATGTGTGGTATTGTTTTTATTCTCTGCATTTTTAACCGGTAATATAATTAATTCAATTAATGCAGTATTGCCATTTATTTTTGTTGTAAGTGGATTTATTTACAAAGATAATAAGGAAATTAACTAAGAAAGGTTGATATTTATCAACCTTTTTTGTTATAATATCAATTGAAAGGATTATTGATATGAATAAAGTTATTAACAATTTTAAATATACTTATCATAAGTATGGTTTCTTATTACAACAATTAGTATCAAGAGATTTTAAAGTTAAATACAAAAGGAGTGTTTTGGGTGTTTTTTGGAGTTTGTTATATCCAGTATTAATGATGGCTGTTATGGCTATAGTTTTTTCCAATGTGTTTAAGTTTTCAACACCGGGGGTTAGTTACTTAGCATATTTACAAATTGGGTTAACATATTTTAATTATTATAGTGAAGCATCTAATTTAGCTATGAGTAGTGTTGTTGCTAATTTTGGGCTAATTAATAAAGTATATTTACCAAAGTACATATTTCCATTTTCTAAATGTGTTTTTGCTGGTATTAACTTTTTACTTACATTGATTCCTTTGTATGCAGTAATACTTCTTACTGGTACAGGTTTATGTTGGTGGCATTTATTATTACCATTCTCATTCTTATGTTTATTTATGTTTACTGTAGGTATGGGATTTATTTTATCAACAATAGCAGTATTCTTACGTGATATGTTTTATATCTATGGTATTATTATTACAATTTGGACATATTTAACTCCGATTATGTATGATATAACTATATTAAATCCAACATTTGCATTTGTTTTGAAGTTTAATCCATTATATCAATATATTAATTTTGCTAGAACAATTATCCTTTATCATAATTGTCCAACACTTGGACAATTTGCAGGATGCTTTATCTCAGCTTTAGTAGTATTTGTAATTGGTATTGTTGTGTTTAAGAAAAAACAAGATAAATTTATCTATTATGTTTAAGGGGTGAAGATATGAAAGATAATATAATGATTGAAGTTAATGATGTTTCAATGAGATTTAATTTAGGAATAGAAAAAGGCTTTTCATTGAAACAGGGATTTGTTGATTTATTTAACAAAGAAAAAAGAAAGAATAAAAAGAAAAATGAATTCTGGGCTTTAAAAGATGTTGACTTTAAAGTTAATAAAGGTGAAGTTGTGGGATTCATTGGATCAAATGGAGCTGGTAAGTCAACACTTTTAAAGGTGGTAGCTGGAGTTATGAAACCAACTAAAGGAAATGTTAGAGCTTATGGTAATATTTGTCCGATGATAGAGCTTGGTGCAGGATTTGATATGGATCTAACTGCTCGTGAAAATATTTATTTAAATGGGGCAGTAATGGGTTATTCAAAAGAATTAATTGATGCTAAGTTTAATGATATTGTGGAGTTTTCTGAGCTTTCTGAATTCTTAGATGTACCAGTTAAGAATTTTTCATCAGGTATGGTTGCAAGGTTAGCATTTTCTGTTGCAACTATCGTTGAACCAGAAATACTTATTGTAGATGAAATATTATCTGTTGGAGATATAGCATTTCAAGCAAAAAGTGAAGCTAAGATGAGAAGTATGATTGGGGGAGGAACTACGGTATTATTTGTATCACATTCAATTGAACAAATAAAGAAGATGTGCGATAGAGTTATTTGGATAGAACATGGGGTTGTTCAAAAAATAGGTGGAAAAGCTGTGTGTGATGAATATGTAAAATTTATGGAAAGTAGGTAGTTATTGTGGAAAAGGTGTTAACAATTTTAGTTCCTGTATACAATACAGAGAAATATATAAAGAGATGTTTAGATAGTGTTTTATTACAAGAAACTAATGCAGATGTTGAAGTTTTAGCTGTTAGTGATGGAAGTAAAGATGGAGCTGTGGATATTATAAAAGAATATCAAAAGCAATATCCAGATACCTTAAGATTGATTGAAAAAGAAAATGGTGGACATGGTTCAACTATAAATGTTGGAATAAAAAATGCAGTTGGAAAATATTTCAAAGTCTTAGATAGTGATGACTGGGTTAATTCAATTGATTTTATTGAATTTGTGAATAGGTTAAAAAAGGAAAATGCTGATTTAGTTGTTACTAATTATTCAAAAGAACATGTTTATTCTGGTGTTTCTGAATATTTAAAATATGATAAACTAGAAGAAAATAAAAAATATATTTTTGATGATTTTTCTTTAGATGAATTACATGGCGATTATTTTGTTATGGCTACATCAACATATAAAACATCAATTTTAAAAGATGCTAATGTTAATTTGATGGAAAAAACTTTTTATGTTGATATGCAATATAATGTTATGCCTATTATAAAGGTTAATACTTTTGTTTATTATAATTTAGATATTTACAGATATTTTATAGGAAGAGCTGATCAAAGTGTTAATACTGCATCATTTGTTAGAAATAAAAATGATCATGAAAAAGTTTTAAAATTTTTGATTGAGTTTTATGAAAAAGAAAAAGCTAATTTGAGTGTTGTAAAACATAATTATTTAAAAATGATTATTAATTATATGCTTTTTACTCATTATACAGTCTTTTGCAAATATGATACAAATCGCACAGATGCATATGTTAAAATTAAAGCTTTTGATAAATACTTAAAGGAAACTTCTCCAGAATTATATTTAGAAAGTAATAAAATGGGATTTACTAGATTTCAAAGAAAGACTAATTTTTTCTTTGTTAAGAGATTTAGAAAATTATATAGTAAACTATATACAGTTTTAAAAAAATTTAAGGGAGGTAAATAATGAAAAAGAGAATTTTGGTTATTAGTTGGTTTTTTCCACCAGTTAATTCTTCAGAGGGATTAGTAACTTATAAATTATTAAATAATTCTAAATTGCAATATGATGTTTATACACAAAATAGTAATAATTTATGGGCTTATAAAATGTCTGATGATATTAAAATAAACAACAATATTAATAGAATTTATTCTGATGCAAATAATTTAGATGAATTTAAATTAGCTGCTCTTGATTTTTTTGAAAATAATAAAGATAAATATGATATTGTTATGACTCGTTCTATGCCTGAAGTTGATCATGAAATTGGGTTAGAAATAAAAAAAATTAAAAATGATATAACTTGGATAGCATCTTTTGGTGATCCAATTGCTTATAATCCTTTTACAATTAAATCTTTAAATTTAAAAAATCCATATTCATTAGATAATAGATATGAACGTCCAATGGGATTTAAAGAAATCCTTTCACCTAAAAGATTTTTAAAATCAAAATTGTATAATTATAGAATAAGAAAAGTTAAAGAACAATTTATAGATAAAAATATAAAACTTCAAAAAGACATTTTAAATACTTGTGATTATGTTATTTATAATAGTGTTAATCAAAAAGATTATATGATATCATCTTATGAAAATAAAGACGAACTTGATAAAAAATCTATAATTTTACCACACAGTTTTGATTCTAAATTATATCATAATTTTGACAATAAAAATGATAAAATTGTTTTCACATATATTGGACATTTAGATACGATAAGAACTCCGATTCTTTTATTTCATGCTATTAAAGAATTAAATGAATTATACCCTAATTTAGCAGATTTGGTTGAATTTAATTTTTATGGAAATTTAAGTGATCAAGATAAACTTTATTTAATTAATAATTATTTGCTTGATATTGTACATATAAAAAAGAATGTAACATATTTAGAAAGCTTAGATATTATGTCTAAATCTGATTGGTTGTTACATGTTGATGCAAACATTTCTGATGTTGTTTCTAGTAATATATTTTTTGCTGCGAAACTTGCAGATTACCTTGGAGCAAGAAAAAAAATTATGGGTATAACAATGTTAGATGGAGTAAGTGCTGATATTTTAAGAAAAAATAATGCTCTTGTAATGTCACATTCAAAGGATGAAATTAAAAATTATTTATATTTGATTTTATTTGAAAAATTTAATATAGTAATGGATAATGAGGCTTTTAAAGAATTTGATGCTGTAAATGTTGCAAAAGAATTTGATGAAATATTAAATAAATTATAATATTGTGGAGGTTTATGATGAATTATTATTTTGGTGTATTTTTAGTTTTAATTTCTATATTAGGTTATTCTTTGTTTTTGAAACAGAAGGTTAATTATAATTTTGGAAAATCGTTGTTTTTCTCAGTTTCTTTGATTATGTTTTTTATGGCTTTATTTAGTTTTATAAATAAAATGTTAGTTGGATATTATTTGATTTTATTATTTGGTTTTTTTTCTTTTCTTTATTATTTAATTAAGGCATTTATCAAAAAAGATAAGAATCTAATAAAATATTTTAATAATCCATCCTTTTTTCTTTTTATTACTTTATATTTCTTTTTATCAATTATAACCAGAAAAATTAATATATTAATGGGATGGGATGAGTGTTCATATTGGGCTACTATGGTTAAGAGATTATTTTATTATAATACTTATATTGGAGGAGAAAATTTTCATTCAATGTATTATCCTCCTGCTTTAACTTCTTTTAATTATTTTATTGTTAAATCAATTGGTTTTGCTGATAGTTCCTTATATTTTTCTCAATATATTTTTATATTATGCGGTTTAATATACCTTATAAAGGATTTTAATTGGAAAAAATTTTTTCTAACTTTATTAATAGTTTTTAGTAGTTATATGTTTTTGATTTTATTGTTAAAACCGTATGTTTTGACATTGTATTCTGAAGTACCTTTGATTTTTATAACTGCAATTGCTTTAATTACTTTGTTTACCGCAAAGTCTAAAATTGACTATTATTTTGTTGCTATACTCCTTTGTAATGCAACTTGGATAAAGTCTAATGGTTTAATGTTGTGCTTATTGACTGTTTTGGTTGCACTTGTTGAATTATTTAATTTTTTTAGAAAAAAAATGGTAGGCTCTCATGTTAGAAATATTAAAAATTTTTTTGATGTTTTTATTGAAGTATTAAAGGAAAAATATACACTTTTTATAATTATGGTTTCTCCTTTTTTCGCAAGTCTTATTTTTAAAGTTTTTTTGAGAGTATATAACATTTCCAATCCTCAAGTAGCAGGTACTAGTTTGAAAGATTTTCTTTTTGCTTTGCTTAGAGATACCGATAATTCTGATGTGATTGTAAATTTTGCTAATGCTTTAAATAAAAATTATAATTTTACTACTTTTAATTTAACATCAATGATTTTAATTTTAATATTTATTATTGGATTTTTGATTGTAGAAAAAATATGTAAAGATGATGAGACTGTTCTAATTAATAAATACATTTTTGTTGCGATTTCTTTGAGTTTTATTTTATATTCTGCTAGTTTGCTATATGCTTATTGTTTCCTTTTTTCGAGGGGAGAAGCAAATATATTAGCTTCTTTTGATAGGTATATGAATTCATTTGTTGGATGTTTAGGTATTTCCTTTCTTGGAATTAGTGCTTACTTAATTTCAAAAAATATAAATAATATTTATATGAAATATTTTGGAATTATTGTATCAATTTGTATAATTTGCTTAACAAATTTAGGAGATGCATATAGTATTTTTAAACAATTGTTGCCTAAAACTAAGACAACAACAACTAATGAAATTATAAATGGTAAAAATATTGCTAAAAGATATACTAAATATCTCTCTAATGACGATAAGGTGGGATTTATAATCCAAGGAGATTATGGTTTAACAGTATGGGCTTCTATATACTATATGACACCATTAAAGGTGTATGATCCTAGATTTGATACAGATATATGGAGTCTTAGAGTAAAAAATAGTACTGATTTGACAAATACTGTGGAAATGAATCCTGATGATTATTTAAATAAATTAAAAGATGAAAAAATAACGCATTTAATTGTTGAAAATGTTAATGATTATTTTGTTCGTGACTATGCAATTTTATTTAAAAATAAAATTGTTAATGGTTTATATGTATTAGATTGTGATGAAAATAAATTTGTTTTAATTTACAAGGAGGAAATATGAAAAAAGTAAAAAATTTAATTATAGGTGCCGGTATATCTGGTTTAACTTATGCAAATTATTGTAATGGAGATTATTTAATTGTTGAAAAAGAAAATGAAGTAGGTGGTTATTGTAATACTCACTATGTAAAAGATTATATCTGGGATTATGCCGGACATTTCTTTCACTTTAAAACAGATGGATTTAAGAAAAAATTTATTGACAGTTTAGATAAAGATGATTTTGTTACTCAAGATAAAAAAACATACATTTATTTTGATAACGCTTTAGTTGATTATCCATTTCAAACAAATATCCATGAATTATCTAAAGATAAATTCATAGATTGTTTATATGATTTATTTAATAAAGAAGAAAAAGATGTTTATGATAATTTCTTAGATATGTTATATGGAAAGTTTGGTAAATCTATTACTGAAATGTTTTTAAAACCATACAATGAAAAATTATATGCTTGTGATTTAACTAAGTTAGATAAAGATGCAATGGGAAGATTTTTTCCTTATGCTGATATAAAAGCTATTATTAATAATATGAAAGATTCTAAAAATACTTCATATAATAATACTTTTATGTATCCGAAGAGGGGTGCTCAAGTAATAATTGATATATTAATGGAAAATGTTAATAAAGATAATATATTACTTAATACTATGGTAGAAAAAATAGATTTAGAAAAACATGAAGCTAAACTTAATAATGGAGAAGTTGTAGCGTTTGATAATTTAATTAATACTTCACCATTTAATACTTTCTTAAAATTAACTAATAATTTAGAATATAATGAACTTAGTGATAGATTAACTTATAATAAGGTATTAGTATTTAATTTAGGTTTTAATAAAAAATCTAAATATAATATGGAACACTGGATTTATTTTCCAGATAAAGCTATTAATTTTTATAGAATTGGTTTTTATGACAATATATTAAATTCTGATAAGTTAAGTATGTATATTGAAATTGGTTATTCAAAGGATGCTATGATAAGTAAAGAAGAAATTGATGATGAATTAAATAAGACATTAAAGAATTTAGAAAAAGTTGGTGTTATTGATGATTCATTTGAATTAGTTGCTCATGAAAGTATTGTTATGAATCCAGCATATGTACATATTGATACAGAAAATGATAAATTAGTTAGAAAAATAATGAATGATTTAAGTGAAAATAATATTTATAGTATTGGTAGATATGGTGCATGGACTTATTGTTCAATGGAAGATTGTATGTTAGAAGCTAAAAATTTATCTGAAAAAATATAAAGAAAGGAATGTTTTATCCTTATGTTAAGAAAAATAAAAAAATTTATAAGCAGTTGTAATAATTTTGTTAATGTGTATTCAAAAAGAATAGATGAAATAAGTAAAGAAATAAATTCTTTGTCTAATGAATATAGAGATGTTGAAAGCAATATTAAAGATGATTTATTAAAAATTGATAAAAAAATTGTTAATTTGGATTATAAAATTAGTTCTTTATTATCTAATTTAGATTGTGTTAATTTAGAATATTTAAATTTAGATAATTGTGTTTCAAAAAATAAAGTGTTAATTGTTGGATTTTATGGTGCTCCTAACTTGGGGGATGAATTAATGTTACTGACAATACTAAATAAACTTTCATCTTTTGATAATATTTTAGATATAACAGTAATGATGTCTGAAAATTATAATTTTGATATTACTAATTATCCAAAATGTAAAATTATTCATTATCCTAAAAATATTATTGATATTAATACTTTGGCAAATTATTATGATACTGTAATATTTGGTGGTGGTGCATTACTTGATGATTCAGATTATAATTTAAATAGTAATATGTTATCATTAGGTACAACACTTATTAATTTAGCACATAGGATGATAACTTGTAAAAAGAAGGTTATACTTTATGGGTTAAGTTCCAGTTATGAACTTAATAATAAAGAATACATTAGAAAGCTTAATTATGTTGCAAGTAATGCTAGTTATTTTTCTTTGATGGATTCTAATAGTTTAAAAGTTTTAAAAAAATATGGTATTAATACTGATAAAATAAAAATAGTTCATGATTTGGTATATTCACTTGATTATTATAAATATAATAAAACTTTTATGAAAGATTCTTATATAAAAGTTGGTTTGATTTATGTTTGTAATGAAAATAACTATGATAAGTTATGTGAATTAACAAAAGCTATTGTAAAATACTTTAAAGATAATAAACAAGATTATAAAATAGTTATGATACCATTTTATGAATATTTAAATAATGATACTAATTATTATAAAAAAATTATTGATTGCTTAAGCGATAAAAATATTGAAGTGTTGGAGTATACAAATAATGTTGATGAGATATTTAGTACTATTTCAAATTTAGATGTATGTGTGAGTATGAGATATCATGGAACACTTATTTCTAATATGTTGGGTGTTCCAACATTAAATTTGTTATATGATATTCACAGACATTATAAAAATAAAGTTGATTATTTATATAAGAATTATGGTTATAAAAACTATCAAGTAAATTATTCTTTAGTAAATAATGAATCTTTTATTAATACTTTTGATGAACTTTGTAAATCACAGCGAAGTAAATTATTAAGTAAACAGATTAATATAGAAGCTAATAAACAATTAGATGGTGTAATTAATGAATTTTTTTTAAAGGAAGGTAAGGTGGATTAATGAAAAATATATTTGTTACTGGATGCACAGGTTATATTGGAAGTCATACTTGTGTTGAATTGTTAGATGGAAATTATAATGTTATTGGTTTAGATAATTTTAGTAATAGTAAAAGAAGTGTTCTTGATAATATAACTAAGATTACTGGAAAGTCTATTAAGTTTTATGAAGGTAATATGCTTGATAAAGAATTACTTGATAAAATATTTAGTGAAAATGAAATAGATGCTGTTATTGATTTTGCTGCATTTAAATCTGTTGGAGATAGTGTAAGTAAACCAATTGAATATTATATAAATAATGTTAGTAGTGTTTTAACTTTATTAAGTGTTATGAAAAATCATAATGTTAAAACTTTAGTATTTAGTAGTAGTGCAACAGTTTATGGAGATTCTAAAATAATGCCAATTACTGAAGAATGTAAAATCGGTGGAACTACTAATCCATATGGAACAAGTAAGTTATATTGTGAAGGAATATTACAAGATTTATATAAGTCAGATAATGATTGGAATATTTGTATATTTAGATATTTTAATCCAGTAGGAGCACATAAATCTGGTTTAATTGGAGAAGAACCTAATGGTATTCCAGCTAACTTAATGCCTTTTATTTCTAAAGTTGCAACAAAAGAATTGGAAATTTTAAGCGTATTTGGAAATGATTATGATACACCAGATGGTACTGGAGTAAGAGATTATATCCATGTAGTTGATTTAGCAAAAGCTCATGTTAAGGGAATTGAAAGATTAGGTATGGATAAAAAGGGAATGCATATTTATAATCTTGGTACTGGAAAAGGATATAGTGTTTTAGAAATGATTAAAGCTTTTGAAAGTGCTAATGGTGTAGAAGTTCCTTATAAGATTGTTGGAAGAAGACCTGGGGATATTGCTACATGTTATGCTGATCCATCAAAGGCAGAAAGAGAACTTAATTGGAAAGCTGAATTAGGTTTAGAAGATATGTGTAGAGATGCTTATAATTTTACAAAAAATATAAGTATTTAATAAAAATATGAAGGAAGTGTGATAATAAATGAAAACATTAATTATTATTCCTGCTTATAATGAGGAACTAAATATTGTAAATACAATAAATAAAATTGAATTGCATAATAAAAAATCTTCTTATAAGGTTGATTATGTTATAGTTAACGATGGAAGTATTGATAATACTAGCGACATTTGCAAACAAAATAATTTTAATGTAATAAATTTAATACAAAATTTAGGTATTGGGGGAGCTGTTCAAACTGGTTATAAATATGCTTTAGATAATAATTATGATATTGCTATTCAGTTTGATGGAGATGGTCAACATGATGAGAATTACATTGATGTATTAATTCAAGAAATTGAAAAAGGAGCCAATTTTGTTATCGGTTCAAGATTTGTTGCTAATTTAAGTAAGTTTAAATCTAGCAGTACAAGAAGATTTGGAATAAAAATTCTATCTATTTTAATTAAAATATGTACTGGCAAAAAAATATATGATCCAACTAGTGGATTTAGAGCTGCAGATAAAAGTGTTATAAAGTTATTTGCTACTCATTATCCATCTGAATACCCTGAACCAGAATCAACTACGGAACTGATAAAGGCTGGATATAATGTTATTGAAGTTCCTGTAGAAATGCATGAAAGACAATTTGGAAACTCTTCAATAAAACCTTTAAAAAGCATTTATTATATGTTTAGTGTTTGTTTATCAATTTTAGTGGTAAGTTTTAGTAAAGGAGTAAGAAGAAAATGAATTTTAGTTTAAAAATATCATTGATTGTACTTTTGGTTATTCAATTATTTTTAATAATTGGTAGAATGAGAAAAAAGAAAATGACTATTAAATATGCTTGTTTTTGGATTATATTAGTATTTATAATGGCTCTTGTTGTAATTTTTCCGGAAACGATATTTAAGTTATCTGAAAAAGTTGGATTTGCAGAACCTTCTAATATGGTGCTACTTTTAGGTTTTTTCTTTCTTTTTTATCTTTCATTTATTATTACTACAAGTATATCAATTCAAAATGAAAAAATTAAAACTTTGATACAGGAAGTTTCGTTATTAAAGGAAAGAGTAAATGAGTATGAAAAGAGGAGGTAAAATGAAGTTAGTTATTATGTTTACATGTTATGTTTTATTAGCATCATCTGGATTAATCTTATTTAAGAGTGGTAGTTTGAATGCTAATTTAACATTAAATATATTTGGATTGACAATTAATTATTCTATAAAAATGATATTAGGAATGCTATGTTACGGATTTAGTTTTCTTTTATGGATGCTAATTGTTAGTAAAATGAATTTAACTATTGTAATGCCATTGTCTGTTGCTATTGTGAATACATTAATTGTTGTTGAATCAGTTTTGATTTTAAAAGAAAAGATGGCTATAACACAAGGTATTGGAATTTTTATTGTAATTGTTGGTGTTTGTATTATGACTTTTGGAGGTAAGTAAAAATGATTAAAGTAATGAGTATATTTGGAACTAGACCTGAAGCTATAAAAATGGCTCCACTAGTTAAAGAATTAGAAAAAAGAAAAAATATAGAAAGTATAGTTTGTGTAACAGCACAACATAGAGAAATGTTAGATCAAGTTCTTGAAACATTTGATATTAAACCTGATTATGATTTAAATATTATGAAACAAGGTCAAACACTTGGCGATGTTACAACTAGAGCATTAACTGGTTTAGAAGATGTTATTAAAGAGGCTAAACCTGATATTGTCTTAGTTCATGGTGATACTACTACAACATTTGCTGGTGCTTTAGCTGCTTTTTATAATCAAGTTGCAATAGGTCACGTTGAAGCAGGCCTTAGAACTGATAATAAATATTCACCATATCCAGAAGAAATGAACAGACAAATGGTTGATAGGTTAAGTGATATGTATTTTGCACCAACAGAAATTAGTAAAAATAATTTGTTAAAAGAAAATATTAATGAAAGCAAAATATATATTACAGGAAATACTGCTATTGATGCAATGAGTACAACTGTTGATAAAAATTATACACATAAAGAACTTGAATGGATTAAACCAGATGAGAGAATGATTTTACTTACTGCTCACAGAAGAGAAAATTTGGGAGAACCAATGCGTCACATATTTAGAGCAATAAAAAGGATTGTTGATGAATTTGATGATGTTAAAGTTATTTATCCAATTCATATGAATCCAAAAGTACGTGAAGTTGCTAATGAAGTATTTGATGGAGATGATAAAGTTAAATTAATTGAACCACTTGAAGTATTTGATTTTCATAATTTTCAAAATAAATCTTACATTATCCTAACTGATAGTGGGGGAATTCAAGAAGAAGCTCCGAGTTTAGGTAAACCAGTATTAGTTTTAAGAGATACAACAGAAAGACCTGAAGGTATTAGTGCTGGTACTTTAAAATTAGTTGGTACTGATGAAGATATAATTTATGAAGAAACAAAAAAGCTTCTTACTGATAGTAAGGAATATGAAAGAATGAGTAAAGCATCTAATCCATATGGTGATGGACATGCAAGTGAAAGAATTGTTGATGCTATAGTTGAATATTTTAATAAACAGTAAAGTGATGAAGAAATTCATTGCTTTTTAAATTGATTAATTGTAAATAGTTTGTTATAATATTGGTAAGTCATTTTTAAGACTTGGTATTAATAATTTGAAAGGAATAGGTGTGGTTATGGGAATATCAAAAATAGATTTAGGATTGACTATGGATTATTTGACAAATAGTCCGGAGAGTTTATATTTAGATAGAAAAAAAGCAAAGATTTCTATGCAAGATTTAGCAAATGAAATCGCTTCTTTTGCAAATGCTAATGGTGGAATTGTTGTTGTTGGAATTTCTGATGATGGTGTAGTTGAAGGATTTAATCAATATGGAATAAAAAAATTAAATGAATGTCAGAAAGTTGTTTCTAACTTTTTACATCCTGTTCCAATTTATGAATGTGAGCTAATTGATGTTGTAAATGTTAAAAAAGAAGAAGATAAAATTTTGCTTTTTCATATTAAGGCTATGTCGGATTATCTAGTTAGAAATAATAAAGATGAAGTATATTATAGACAAGGTGATTCATCAATTAAATTAACCCATGATCAAATTAGAAGTTTGGAGTACGATAAAAAAGAACGTGATTTTGAATCAGAAATATTAATGGATTCTTCAATTGATGATATCGATGAAGAAGCTGTTAATTTATATAAAGAAAAGTTAAATACAGATGTATCTAATGAACAAATTTTAAAAGCAAGAGGTTTTTTAAAAGAAGTTAAAGGAAATTTACATTTAACCAAAGCTGGTATGTTATTGTTTGGAAAAAATCCATCTTTATACATTCCAACTGCTAGAGTTAGAGTTATTAAGTTTGAAGGTAAAAGTATGAGACTAGGAACTGAAATGAATGTTACAAAAGATAAAACTTTCGATTCTTGTTTATATAAAACTATTGAACAAGTAACAGATTTTATTAAATCACAATTACGTGAGTTTACTTATTTAAATTCAAAGGGGATTTTTGAAACAGTTCCTGAATATCCGGAAGTTGCTTGGTACGAAGGGTTAATAAATGCTGTTGCACACAGGGATTATAATTTTAGTGGTGATTATGTAAAGATTAAATTATATGATGATAGGTTAGAAATAAGTAGCCCAGGAAAATTATGTGGATTTGTTACTCTTGAAAATATAAAAAATGAAAGATATTCCAGAAATCCATTAATTTCTAGAACACTTACTGAGTTTGGTATTGTTCGTGAATTAAATGAAGGAGTTAAAAGAATTTATAGTGAAATGGAAAAGTTTTTTCTGAAAGATCCTGTATTTTCTGAACCTAATCATCATTCAGTTCTTCTTGTTCTTTATAATAATATTATTATGCGAGGGCGTAGAAAAGAGGAAAGCATAATTAGTGATGAAAGAATTCAAAGTATTTGGAATGAATTAAATTATGCTGAAAGAGAAGTGTTGGTATCTATATACGATAAGGGAGAAATTACTGCAGAAGAAGTTTCATCTATGGTAAATAGGGGAAGAACGACTGCGATAAAAATACTAAACAAATTAAAAGATTTACAATTAATAGAATGGAATGGAACATCAAAGTCGGATAATAAAGGTAAATATATAATTAAAGATTAATTTTTAAAAAAAATAACAGGTTGAATAAATTCTTCAAAAATTTATTCAACCTGTTTTTCAGTTCCTTTCAGTTCCTTTCAGTTCCTTTCAGTTCCTTTCAGTTCCTTTCAGTTCCTTTCAGTTCCTTTCAG
>CAKOKR010000025.1 GCA_934095965.1 uncultured Bacilli bacterium | reverse complement strand
AGTTCTGGTTTATTATCTTGAACTGAATAAGTAAAAGTATTATTTTCTATATTTAAATATAAATAATAATGTTCTACTGCTTTATTAGTTTTATTATTTGCAGTTAATAATGCACTTGCATATGTTGCTCCACTTACGCTTCCTTTGTCTTTTCCGAATGTTGTTTGATCTGCTTCTATGTTTATATCATCACCTGTTGTAAATGTGAGTACATCTGTTGTATATGTTGTAACATTAACATCTGCATTAGATGCAGAGCCATATTGATTTTGAAAATATGCGTATGTTACTCCGACTACTAGAAGTGCTAGTGCCACTAGTGCTATTGCACTAAATAATTTTACTTTTTTCTTTTCCATAAATTACTTCCTCGCTTTTAGTATGACTATTATTATCATACTTTATACAATACATATTGTAACACAAATTGTATTCTGCAGTCAATAAGTGGTAAAGAAAAAAGTGACAAAAGTCACTTTTTATATTTCATCTGGTAAGCATTTAATTAACTCATCAACATTAACAGTAAATAGCCCTAGTAATGTTCTAAGTAAACTTACATCTTCAACCTTTTCAACATAATTTTCATTATCTTCAATAATTTCCTTAAAGATAACATAATTATTACTTGGTTCTTCATCTATTGTTAATACAACTGCTAGAAAATAATTATCATTTTCATAATTTACTTTTTCTAGTAATAAACAATTCACATCATTTTCTAATGTAATCACACTATCAACTGTCATATTATCTTCTTCCTCCTAAAGTTTTTTCTTCTTCCATTTCATCTAATTGACTATCTAAAGTATTTTGGAATAATTGTTCAAATCCAATATCTTCTTCACTCTTATTTTCAACAACTGGTGTTGGAGTTAATTCTTCAACAACTTGTTCTTTTACTTCAGGTACTTCCTTTTTTTCTGGTTCAGAAACTTCTTCTGGAACTTCTTTTACTTCTTCTTTAGTATTTTTCTTATTATGACGAATATTTTTAAACATACTCATAAATTTATCAAGTACTGGATAAGCCCAAACTTCACCTTCAAAATTAGGATCTTTTCTTTCAGTTTCATTATACATACCTTTTACTTTTCCAGCACTAACTAATTTATTATAAATACCTTGAGCTAATACACCTAATGTAACACTACCTGCAATAGCAGATGTTAATGCAAGTGGATTACATCCTCCAAGTATCCAACAAATACCTTCAATTGAACCAAAACATAAAATAGATTTAACATATGGAGCTACTACTGCTTTTCTTATCTTTTTAACTTTTAATTTTCCACTAGGAACTTGTGGTGCAGTATCAACTCTTTTTGGTTCTTCCTTCTTTTCTTCAGGTATTTGTTCAAAAACTTCAGATTCTGCTACCTTTGTTTCTTCTTGTTTTTCTTCTATTACTGGTGCTTTTACATCTAAACTAATATATGGTATAAAATCATCTATCTTATTATTAATACCTAAATTCTTATCATATTTAAAATTCTTTGGTAAAGTAATTGTATTAATATCTTCTTCTAAAGTAAAAGTTCCATCAATGTTACTAATCTTTGCATTTGGATTTAACTTCTTTAATTCATCCACTAATTCAGCAATTGTTTCAATACTCTTACTTTGTTTTTCAGCTTCAATTACTGGTTTTTCTTCCACTCTTTCTTCAGAAACTTCTTCTTTCTTTTTATTTACATCATCTAAACTAATTTCTTCAGGAATTAAATCATCAACACTAAATCCTGGTTCTTTTTCTTTTTCTTGTGTATTATTCTTTACTTCTTCACTAATTAACTCAACATTACCATCTAATTTAGCAATAGTATCTTTAATTTCACTAATCTTTTTATCTAATTCTTCCTTAGATTCTTCTGCTTTCATTAATCCACAATTTTTTAATATTTCATTATATTTAGCTTCATCAAATAAAGCATCATTTCTAAATACTACTACTTTATCTCTTAAATCACGAATAGCATCACCTAATTTTTCTAATGCACCACTAGATATAGCTAAATTACGATATGAAACATCTAATTTATTAACACTTTTTAAAATACCATTAATAAATTTCATTAATGTTTAAATTCTTTTTCATATCATTTAAAGATGCTTCAAATTTAACTTTTTGTTCATCTCTTGCCTTAATTGCTAAATCCCTAGCTTGTAATCTCTTTTCGTATAAAGCATTAGCTTCAGCATACATAATAGATTTATCTAACATAGATAAACTACTATCACTTTTTATAGCAGTTTTCTTCTTATTAGCATCTTGTAATAAAGCTTCATTATCACTTAAAACTTCTTCACAATTTTTTAATACTTGTTCATTAGTTAATGCTTCACCTGCTATATTAAATTGTTCCCTTACTTCATTCAAATACTTGGTAAATTCTTCATTACCACTATTTCTTAAAAATAAAGGATCATTATCAATTATTTCTCTAATATCACTTAAACTATTAAAGGCTTCTTTTGTAAAACCACTTACATCTATACCTTGATTCATCTTCTTACTTAAATCATCTAATTCATCTAAAGAAGATTCTAAAGTATTATTTTCACGTGCTTTAGAATAATGTTCAGAATAATCTGGATTAGGTACTAAACCATTTTCTAAACCCTTAATTAAATCAAGATAAAAACTTTTTAATTCTTCATTCGTCATAATTCATATTTCCCTTCTATAATAAGATTAACACAAATATTACAAAAATTCAACAACAAAAAAAGAAAATTACACTTTTTTATGTAATTTCTTATTCATTTTCTTCTGCAACATTGATTACAGTTTTACCATTGTAGTTACCACATTTAGTACAAGCTCTATGAGGTCTTAATGTAGCACCACATTTAGAACACTTTGTTAAAGCTCCAACTTCTTTTTTCAAATGAGTTCTACGCATTCTTTTTTTAGTTTTACTAGTTCTTCTGAAAGGAACTGCCATGTCTATTCACCACCTTTAAAAAATTCATCTAATTTTTGAAATCTTGGATCTATCTTATCCTTATTTTCATCTTCGTTTAATTGCCAACCATCACCATGAAGTGATACCCCAGTTGACTTCGTAACCCGAATAGGAACTTCCAATACAATATTTTCCCATAAAAATTCAATTATATCAAGTGTATTTTGACTTTTTTCTAAATATTTTGCATCATTTTCATCAATTTCTGCTAAATTTTCCAAAATTTTAATCGAAAATGGATATTTTATAGGTTCATTTGTAATAGCATCAATAAGTAACATTTCTCCACTTACATCCAAATCTATTACAACTTCATCAATAACATTGTACTTTATTTTCCCAACTACTTTAATTTTACTTAAATCTTTAATTGATGTACCATCATAATAACACTCTGGTATAATAATATCATCATCAAATACTTTTGGAAGCAAATTTAAATTAATCTTCATTATTAATCACCCTTACTACTAAATCATAATTGTTACTAAATTCTTTAACAACTTCTTTTTTTAGTACATCTATTATAACATACTTTTCTATATTTTCACTATTTTTTAACTTCATGTAGTAAAGATTTTTATCCATCTTTTTAGAATAAGTAATAACTTCATCATTTAACTTATATTCAAATGTATCAATTACTTTATTTCCAACAGAATTATATTCTTTTAAAACATAATCATCATTCTTATCTTTTGTTAAAAACAAGAACCCACTTATTGTGGTATCAACAAAAGTAACTTCATCATAATCTACAATATTTTTTAAAACATCAGTCATTATACCAGTCTTCATATTATAACTATATAAGTATTCTCCACTTTCAAAATACATATAATCTCCGGCATTATTTAAAAGTTTAACTGTAGAATCAATACCAATTGGTACCACTAACTTCTTTTCATGAGATTCTACATTATAAGCATATACCCCATCACTTACAACATAATATATTACATTACCATTAATAAGTATCTTACTATCAACTTTTTTATTTTCTATTTCTGTATCTTCTTTATCATCATACATCTTATAATACATATTATTTGGTCCAACTTTAACAAAAAATTTATCTGTTACTCTAACTGTATAATTTCTACTATAAAAACTATCTAACTCATAATAATAAAACTCATCTTCCTTAGAATCATATCTTATTTCATTAATAGCATCACTATATATAATTAACTTATTATTTCTTAATGTATAATCATTTATATTATAAAATGTTCTTAAATTTAAATAAGTTTCATCTTTACCCATTATTCCATATAATTTATATATATTATCTTGGTCTTTACTAAATCCATAATATTGATATTTACTCGGATAAGTATCATTATTCTTTAAATCTTCCGCCGGTGTATTCATTCTTTTTATATAGCTACTTAACTTAGCAATACCAATTACTACAAAAATCATTACAATAATTGATATACTAGTAATTATTAATTTTTTTCTTTTTTCTGGTAACATTATAGCACTCTCCTAAACATTTTTTCCAATTCATAGTTGCTAAATTTCATAATTGATGGTCTTCCATGACAACAGTTATAAGGATTATCACATTTAACTAAGTCATTTAATAATTTTTCCATTTGTTCTAAACTTAAGTGTTCATTTGCTTTAACACTCATTTTGCAACTAACCATTTTTGCTAAACTATCTAAGAATCTATCTTTATTAAAGTTTTTATTTTCTAAAACCAAATCAACTATATATTTGATATTATCTTGTTCATAGTTTTCCCTAAGCCATGTCGGATGACTCTTTATACAAATCGTATTTATACCAAAATCCTCTATTTTAAAACCTAAGTCTGTTAAAACACTTTTTCTTTCTTGAAATAATGTATAATCACTAGTTGAAAGTTCAATACTTAAAGGTACCAACATATCAGTATATGTTACTTCTTCATCTTGATACCTTTTAGTAATCATTTCATAATTTACTCTTTCATGAGCAGCATGTTGATCAACTATATACATTCCATCTTCATTTTCACAAATAATATATGTGCCATGTACTTGACCAACCGGATATAACTTAAGACTTTTAAACTCTTCATTTTTAATTACTTCGTTATTACCAAAATCAAGTGATGTTTGAACAATTTCCTCTTCCCACGGTATCTCAAGTGTTTCATTGCTTGTATCTATTTTTTCATATACACTTGGTTCAATAAAATTATCCTTTATATCATTATCTTCTTCATTTACTAAAGCTGATGCAACAAGCAAGTTCTTATATAAAACATCTTTTATATTTTTATAAATTAAATCATATAACTCATCCATCTTACTTAATTTAATATCTTGTTTAGTAGGATGAATATTTACATCAACTAGTGTTGGATCAGTTTCAATATTTATAACCACAATCGGATAAAAACCTTCATGTTTATATGTGTTATATGCATCATTTATAGCTCTATTTATATCATTATTTTTAACAATTCTTCCATTTACAAATGTATTAAAATGATTTCTATTCTTTTTTAATATACTTGGTTTTGAAACAAATCCACATATTTCATAATCATCACTTGAAGCTTTTAATTCAAGCATATTACTTGATACATTAAGTCCATATATTTCATGTATTGTTTTAAGCAAATTATTACTTCCACTAGTTTTTACTAAAACTTTATCATTATTACTTAAACTAAATGCTATCCCTGGTTTTGATAAAGCAAGTTTTTCAATAAATTGTAGACAATTATTAAGTTCAGTTGCCTCAGTCTTTAAGTATTTTAATCTAGCAGGTGTATTATAAAATATATTAGTTACTTCAACTCTAGTACCTATCCTTAACGGAGCATCACTTACTTCAAGTATTGTACCTCCCTTTATATGAACTAGCGTTCCAACACTACCATTAGATGTTTCCATATTTACTTCACATACACTAGCAATACTTGCAAGTGCTTCACCTCTAAATCCAAGTGTTTCAATGAAAAACAAATCATCATCTTTATATATCTTACTAGTAGCATGTCTACAAAAAGCAAGACACGCATCATCTCTATCCATGCCACTTCCATTATCTATTACCTCAATTTTTTTAAGTCCACCACCATCAAGTAAAACCTTAATATTGGTAGCACCTGCATCAATTGAATTTTCGACCAATTCCTTTAAAACAGAAGAGCACTTTTCAACAACTTCACCTGCAGCAATTTTATTAGCAAGAAGTTCATTCATTATCCTTATCTTACTCATTGTTTGCACCTACTATACTTGGTCTTATTTCATAATCCCCTGTAATACTTACTAAACTAGTTTTAGAAAATTTAATAAAACCAAGACCTTTTATAATTAAATCAGAATTTTTAGGAACAATTATATCACAAGTAACATTTTCTTTTTCTCTTCTTCTATTTATTGCTACTTCATCCGGTAAATATAAAGTTATATTACTATCACTACTTACATTTAATTTAATATTATTAAATTCTAAATAATGTTTACTTGGTAATTGATATGTTTTAGGTTTAATTATATTTTTAGAAACAATATCTCTTTTTGTGTTACTCATAAAACCTGGTGCATCATAAATAGTTACACCATCAACATTTAACTTAATAAAATCTTGAGTTGTATTTTCCCTGCTACTTACAGTAATTTCACTACCTATCATTTTATTTATTAAGCTACTTTTACCAGCATTTGTATAACCTGCAAGTAATACCTTCTTTTCTTTTAAACAAATAGATTCAATATTACTAATATTTTTAGTAAATTTAGTACTTGTTAGTATTATATCTTCATCTATTTCATATAAATCTTTAATATTTTTAACGAGTCTATCTTTAATAATATTTTTTGGTATTATATCTTCTTTAGTTATTACTAAAGTTTTATTTGCATTTATTTTCTTATATAAATCTATTACTTCAGAATCAATATTTAAAAAATCAACTAGAAATAAAACATGAACATTTAATTTATTTATTTTATTTATCAATTTATCATTATCAATAATAACACCTTTATTAATTAAGGTATTATAATTTTTTAATTTAAAACATCTTTGACATAGTTCATTTTTTATATCTGGTGTATACCCGATTTTCTTTTTATCTTCACTTTGAAGTAATATTCCGCATCCTTTACATTTAATCATAATATACCCCGCTTACTAAAATGTTTTGTTTTGCAAATTTTTTCAAAATTAATTTTTCCATAAAACGATTTACCCGAGTTGGAAACATTTCATATTTTGCAACACGATTAACTAAGATACTTGTAAGACCCATTCTATTAGCACCAAGTATATCTGTTAATAATTGGTCTCCAATACAAGCAACTTCATTTATTTTAAAATGATATAATTCTAATATCTTCTTATATTTTCCTTTTAAGGGTTTTTTACTACTAAAAGCAACATCAACATTTAATATTTCTTTAAAAGGTCTTAATCTATTTTTACCACTATTAGAAATAATTATTACTTTAAAATCTTGTTCAAGACGATGAAATAATTCTTTAACATTTTGATCTGGTTCATTAATTTTATATGGAGCAATGGTATTATCCAAGTCAAAAAGAAGGCACTTGATACCATTTTTCTTTAACTTTTTATAGTTAATCGTATAAATACTTTGTTGATATACATCAGGAATAAATAAATCTAACATTTAAAGACCTCCGTTCTTTATAAATTATATCATAACTTTTAATAAAATTTAATATTTTTTAATTTATTTTATGTACTAGTTCAAATTCTTCACAAACTACTAAATCATTCAATGTAATTTTTTTATTGTAAGAAGCTAGACATTCATTAAAAAATCTTTCATGAACCTCACTCCAATAAGATAAAGATTTATCACCTTCGCCTTCTTTATAAGCATGCTCAGAAGATACTTCACCAATTTTTTTTAAATATAATTTTGTTGTTTTGATTATACACTTTGCTTCATTTTTACTATTTAAAATAATGTTGTACTCACCTTCTTTAGGTAATTTTTCATTATTATACAACATATATAATGACGATGTTGCAGTTTTTTCACCTAACATTACTAATTCTAAGAGTAAATCTGGATTATCTCCAAAAGCCCAGATAGAATAATTATCATTGTCTATATTATTTTTATTTTTAAAATCATTACATAATTTTTGAACATCCATAAATCCTTCTTAAAAATTAAAACCCCGCTTTAACGAGGTTTAATACAATCTGGTGTCCATGACAAGAATCGAACTTGCGACCTAATGCGTCGGAGGCACTTACTCTATCCAACTGAGCTACATGGACCTACCAGAATTTTAGCATTAATTTTTAGAAATATCAATAGTTATTTCTTTATCATCAATCATGAATTTTTCTCCATTAACACTTTGTTCTTCTAAACTTGTTGCAAGAGTTTCATGCATGATATAATCTTTAAAATCATCTACTGCTAGTTTTATTTCTTCACTTCCAGAATAAACAATACTTATTCTATCAGTAAGTTCATAGTTATTATTCTTTCTCATTGTTTGAACTTTTGAAATTATTTCACGAGCAATACCTTCATTAATTAAATCTGTTGTTAATGTAGTATTTAAAATAACAAAGTTATTATTATCCATTCCAACATCAAATCCATCTTTAGCATCAATTCTTATATCAACCATATCACTATAAATATCATAGTCATTATCTGCAATATGCATTTTGATAGATTCATTGTTTTGAAGTTTCTTTATATCAGATAAAGATAAATCAAGTAACTTAGTTTGAAATTCTTTTAAATTTGCTCCGAAAACTTTACCAACATTTCTAAAATTAGGTTTAACAGTAAAGTTCATATATAGTGATGTATCACTTACATAAGTAACCTTTTTAACATTTAATTCTTCTTTGATTAATTCGGTAAGTTCTCCGATAATCATACTATTTTTGCCATCAATTAGAATTTCACTTAGTGGTTGACGTACTCTTAATTTATGTTCTTCACGAGTGTTTCTACCAATACTGATTAGTTCACGAACTAAATCCATTTTTTCTTCAAGCAACTCTTCAATTTTAGTTTCATCATATTTAGGAAAATCTGCTAGATGAACTGATTCTTCTAAAGTTAAATTAGTGTACATTTCTTCAGATAAATATGGTGATATTGGTGCAAGCATTTTAGATAGACCAACTAATACTTCATAAGTTGTTATATATACACCCTTTTTAGAGTCATCCATTGCATTACCCCAGAATCTTGCTCTATTTCTTCTGATATACCAATTTGATAAATCATCTGAAACAAATGCAGTTAAAGCTTTTACTACTTTATTTAAATCATATTCATCATAAGCATCAGTTACATATTTTAATAATTTATTATATTTACTAATTAACCAACGATCGATATCTTCTCTTTTTTCTAATGGAATATTACAATCATTTATATCAATATTATCTATATTTGCATACATTGTAAAGAAATTGTATGTATTTTTAAGTGGATTAAAGAATTTAGAATGAACTTCTTTTAAACCATTGATATCAAATTTAAGTGGTACCCAAACTGGTGAAACATATGGAAGATAGAATCTAACTGTGTCTGCACCATATTCTTTCATAGTTGTAAATGGTTCGACAATATTACCCATTGTTTTACTCATCTTTTTACCATTTGCATCTAATAATAAATCATTTACTAAAACATTTTTAAATGGACTTACACCTTTTACAAATGTTGAGATAACTAAAAGTGTATAGAACCATCCACGAGTTTGATCGATTCCTTCACAAATAAAGTCTGCTGGAAATTGAGTTTCAAACAAATCATTATTTTCAAATGGATAATGAAATTGAGCAAAAGGCATTGAACCTGAGTCAAACCAACAATCTATTACATCCTTACATCTAGTCATAGCCTTACCACATTCTGGACATTTAAGATGAACATCATCTATGTATGGTCTATGTAATTCGATAGATTCATCAATATTTTCAATAGCTTTTTCAACTAACTCTTTACGTGAACCAATCATTTCAGTGTGACCACATGAACAAATCCAGTATGGAAGTGGTGTTCCCCAGTATCTTGAACGAGATATTGCCCAGTCATTTAAATTTTCTAACCAGTTACCAAAACGTTTTTCTCCAACATATGATGGATACCAATTAACGGTTTTGTTATTAGCTACAATTTTATCTTTTATTTTAGTTACTTCAAGATAATAACTTGGTTTAGAATAATAAATTAAAGGTGTATGACATCTCCAACAATGAGGATAGTTGTGTACTATTCTTTGTTTTTTAAATAGTTTGTCGTTTTCTTTTAAGTATTTGATTACTTCAACATCTGCATCAAAAACAAGCATTCCCTTCCATGGTCCTTCAGTGTATTTTCCATCTTCACCTACTGGATTTAAGTAAGGTAAGTTGTATTTTCTTCCAACATTTGCATCATCTGCACCGAATGCTGGAGCTAAGTGAACTACACCAGTACCATCTTCTGCAGTAACATATGAATCACAACATACAAAGAAACCTTTTTTATTAACAGAAAGTTCTGGTATTAGTTGTTCGTATTCAGTATATTCAAGACTGCTTCCTTTGAATGTATCAAGGATTTCAACATCATCACCTAAAACTTTTGAAATTAGAGATGTTGCTAAAATAAACTTTGTCCCTTTACTTAAAACTAGTGAATAATCATAATCTGGATTTACACATAAACCAACATTAGCTATTAATGTCCATGGTGTTGTTGTCCAAACTAGGAAATACACATCTTCTCCCTTTTTCTTCATTGGTACAATTACAGTATCAACACTTATTTCTTCATAACCTTGAGCAACTTCGTGTGATGCAAGACCTGTTCCACATCTTGGGCAATAAGGAAGAATTTTTACTCCTTCATAAAATAATCCTTCTTCATAGAATTTTTTTAAAATCCACCATTCAGTTTCAATGTAATTATTATCGTATGTAACATATGGATGTTTGATATCGATGAATTGGCCCATTTTTTCAGTTAAATCTGTAAATGTATCTTCATTTTTCCAAACACTTTCTTTGCATTTTTGGTTGAATTCTTTGATACCATATTTTTCTATATCTTTTTTACCTGAGAAACCTAGTTCTTTTTCAACTTGTAATTCAACTGGTAAACCATGAGTATCCCAACCTACTTTACGAAGAACTTTATATCCTTGCATTGTTTTGTATTTACAAATTGCATCTTTTAAAAATTTTGCAACCATGTGATGTAGTCCAGGATGACCATTTGCAGTCGCAGGTCCATCATAGAATACAAAGTATGGAGCATCTTTTCTGTTTTCAATACATTTCGTAAGTATGTCTTCACTTTTCCACTTTTCTAAGATTTTTGCTTCAGTTACATCAACTGATTCTTTGCTTAAACTTTTAAATTTTTCCATTATTTTTCCCTCCAAAATAAAAAAGGACAATACCAAGGAGTCAATGTATGACGGTACCATCCTTTTATTAACTTAATTATCTTAACGCGATTAACGGGGTAATTTACTATCACTTCAATTACTCAACTCCTGGGTGATATATTTATTTTTACCATTGTTTTTCTTGCACCATATTGAAAAACTCTCTATTATGTTTATAATAAATACTTGTCCCACTCATCGTTTTTCAAGTGATTTCATTATAATACAAATAAAGTATAGAAGTCAAGCATATTCTATTTTTTTTGAGTTTCTTCTAAATATCTAGAATAAGCAATGTTCCATAAATTGTAATTCTTATCACTGCGATGATCTTCTAAAATACCTAAATTGTTTAAATAACTACCAAGAAAACTTGATGCTTTACGAGCTCCATAAAAATTTAGATGTTCTCCGTTATCTTTCGTATCAAGTTCCCAATTAATTCCTAAGTCAAACTTATTTAAATTGATGTATTCAAAATCAAGTTTTTTGCTTAAGTCCAGAAATAGTTTGTCCTTTTGATAGTTCCATGCATTCTGAGATGGAAAACCAACTACGATTAATTTTGTGTTATATTCGTGGGTTAATTCAACAAACTTTTTCAAATATTCTAAATTATCTGGAATCATGTTATAAGTCTTATCGTTTTTGTCCATGTATAATTTATGTTTACTTGGTTTGATTGTTTTATTTAAACGATATCCTTTTTGGATACTTAAAAGTCCATGGTTGTCAAACAAAACATTTTTCCAATTATTATGATAATTCAAAAGTGGCATGATGTTTTTAATTGCTCTTTCATATTTGACATACCATTTTCTCTTTCGTGTATTTCGGAAAAATAAATTTCCACCAATGATAGCTACCTTAGGATGTTGACTTTCTAAAGCAACTTTATAATACGCGAAAGCATCAGGCAATATAAAAGCAGGTTCTGCACAGTCAAATGTGGTAAATCCATATTCGTTATAAATTTCCATTGGAATAATTGATGAGTATACAAGGCTATCACCTAAAATTACTACATCAATCGAGTCCTTCTTTTCACCGAGAATTTCATACTGAGCGGTTTTGATTAAACCAAAGTCCTTGATGTTATCTTTTGGAAGTAATATGTAAGAAAAACCATAGTAAAGAAATATAAATAAGGATATAAATATAATACTTTTAAATAAATTCTTCATAGGTCCTCCTTAAAAATCTGCATACATTGGATCAACCGGTTCGTATCCAGGTCCAAATGCACCAAATATGATTATTCCAAATATTAAACTATAATAGATTAACCATTTTATAAATATATTTTTTGATGATATTTTTTCGCGAACGTCGATATTTTTTTCCTTCATGATGCTAATTATTAAAACAATTAATAATGCAAGCAATAAGATTATAACATCTGGAATATCTAAGCCTAGTGAACCAAGTTCAGATGACTTAAAGCCAAAACTTGTAAATATTTTCTTAATCATGAATATTGCATCGCTAACGGTATTACTTCTAAAAATTAGTTCGCCGATTACTACGAAGAAGGATGTTTTTAATATTTGTAATATTTTTAATATCCTACTTTTGGTAATATTTAATTTTACATATAATTTATTGAATGATTGTCTAGTTATGTTTCCGATTGATATGAATATAAAGTGATATAATCCAAATAAGATGAATGTCCACCCTGCTCCATGCCATAACCCATTAAGAAGCCAAACAACTAATAATGCAATGGTACCACTCAGTAATGGACCATAATGATTTCCTAATTTTTTTCTTAAATTTAGGGTTATTTTCTTCATTGGTTTGGATAATGAAATTGGGTAATATATGTAATCTTTAAACCACGTACCTAAACTAATGTGCCATCTTGTCCAAAATTCGGAAATATTTTTAGAAAAGAATGGTTGCTTAAAGTTTTCTGGTATTGAAAAACCAAATATATTACCAGTTCCAACTACAACATCCATTGCTCCGGAAAAATCCATATATAACATAATAGTATAACTAACTGCAGCGATAAATATTGTGGTTCCATTATAAAGTGATGGAGCATTAAATACTGTTTTAACTAAAATATTTAATCTATCTGCAATAACTATTTTTTTAAACAAGCCCCATAAAATTCTCTGAAGGCCATAACATAAATTGTAATATGTTATTTTGTTACATTCATAAATTTTATCTGCGGTATCACTATATCTGCATATTGGTCCTTCCATAATGCAAGGAAAAAATGAACCAAATAATGATAACCTTGTAAAATTATGATCAGCGGAAATTTTTCCGTTATAAACATCAAATAAATATGAGAACATTTGTAAAGTATAAAATGATATACCTATCGGTGATATTAATTTTAAAATATTGAAACTATAATCAATTTTAAATAAACTAAGAAGTGCATTTGTGTTGATTGTAAAAAACTTTAAATATTTGAAAACAAATAAGAATGAAACATTTATTAATAAACATAGTAATAAAACAAGTTTTTTCTTTCTCTTAAATTTTTCTTTAATTGTTTTTTTATCATCTTCTGTTGCTTCTTTTAATTCTTTCTTTTTTCTAATATCTAGTTTTTCAATAAATATAGCACTAAAATATACCGAAATAATTGAAATTAGTAAGAATACAATTAGCCATTTACTCATTATGAAAAACATAAATAAGCTTGATAGTAAAAGGTATATTGGTCTTACCTTTTTAGGTACTAAATTATAAAATATAATAACCACCAGAAAGATGATATTATAATATCTATTTAAAACATCATTCATAATACTTTAACAAAAACTCCTTTAAATAATTTTTGCATTGCCTCACGACAATGCGTTTCTGCTTCACCGGGGAACTCTCCCTCCACAGACCAGATTCGGATCCTGCCGACCCTACTTATTATTTTTTTTGGTTTCCATTTTAAATTCACTAATTCATCAATGGATAATCCTAAGATAAATGAAATGAAATCCATTTTCATATTTTTTTTAACATATTCTTTTATTGTTTCTGCATCGTAGTATAATACTCATCAAAAATATTTCTACTCTTCCATTTCATACAAAACTTTCATAATTACAAATTCATTTCTTTTTTAATATCTTCGATTTCTTCGATAGATAATCCAGAAATTTCTGACATTTCATTGACAGAATAATTCTTCTTAATCATGTTTACTACAATAGACTTTTTTTCTTCATTTCTACCAGTCTCTTCACCAAGTTCATAACTTGATGCATCTTTAAGAGCTTCTGCATCATAGTACAACATTGAGTCAAAATCACTTGTTAAAGATTTTGCTTCGTCAACCATTTTTTCCATCAAATCATCTCCATCATATACATTTCTTAAAACTTGTTCATCGTTACAGACAAGCAAGTACAATAATTTTTCTAAGGATTCTTCTTCCTTAACACTAGTATAACTTGTCTTAATAATTTTTGCAAGATTTACATCAACAATTTCTAAAAATGGATGGATTTCTTGATGAGTTTTTGTATCAACCAAGCGACTTATAACCACAAAACGATCATCTTTAGTTATGTCAAAAGCATTTAAATTTATTTGATAAACCTTTTTAAGCTTAACTTTATAGTCCTTGTCAGTTCGAGTTTGTTTTAAAATCAAGTGACAAATGTAAGAATTATTCTTATTTTGAAGCAACCTTGAATTATAACAATTAACTTCAACATTAACAAGGGCTTCATCACTTTCTAAAACTAAATCAGCTTGACTATTTATAACATTTTTTATTTATACCAATATCAGGATGAATGACTTTAAAGCTTACAGAATCCTCGGGCATATTCAAAACAGTACAAATAATTTTAGCTAAATACTTTTGACCATTCTCAGATGAAAATAGCTTTTTTACTATAACATCACTCATGAAAAGTTCTCTTGTTTTTACAAAGTTCAAGACTAATTCCTCCTTTCAATGAGCCTATTATACACATAATTTTTCTGGATGCAAGCGTTTCGACACCATACGACAAAAGTTTTAAGAAATTTCTTTAAAAAGAACAATCTTTGTACCATTTTATTGCAAATATTCAAGTAACTTTTTACTTGCAAAAGTAAGTAAAACAGATTTATTCATTGCTAAATATACATTTATATTAGGTATTGTTTTATTAATTTCTAACTCTTTTAAATTTTTAAAATTTCTATTTGCTAAATCAATAATAACAAAACCAATACCTAAACCAATATTTGCAAATTCACTAATTAATTCTTGACTTACTACTTCCATTCTAGGTATTAATTCCACATTTTCTTGCAAAGCAATATAATCTAACAACTTTCTACTATTGGAATCTTTACTTTGAAGTATCAAAGGTAATTTATTTAAATCATTGAAAGTTCTAATATTATCAGTAAAATAATCTGAATTATAAACAAAACCTTGTCTAAGCTCTTTAATTTTTTCTAAATGAAGATTATTTTCTTTAATATTACTTTCATTAAAAATAACAAAATCTAATTTACCTAATTTTAAATCATTTATTAAATTACTTGTTAAACCATTTACTATGTTAATTTTTATATTCGGATAATCTTTATGAAAATTTTCTAAGGCATCCATTAATATTAATTTTGTTAATGTCGTAGAACACCCCACTTTTATTTCGCCTTTAGATAAATCTTTAAAAGATGTAAATTCATTTTCAGCATTACTAATAAGTTCTAAAGCACCTTTTACATATTCATAAAACATTTTACCCTCTTCAGTTAATTCCATTCCTTTGTTGCTTCGTAAAAACAAAGTTCCTCCAAGTTGGTCTTCAAGTTTTTTAATTGATTGGGATATAGCAGGTTGAGAAATATGTAACTCTTCACTTGCTCTAGTCATATGTTTATTTTTAGCAACAACATAAAAGACTTTATATAATTCTAAATCAATATTCATTATAAGCACCTCTTATGGGTATTATAACATAAATATATTATACTTATCAAGAAATTAGTTATATAATGTAAATAACGAAAGGAAGAAATTTATGAAATATGAAATAATTAAGATTAAAAAAGAAGAATTAAACTACATTGATAATATTGCAAAAATAAGTAGCACAAGAAAATTATCAGAAAAAGAAAAACTTGAAATTTATCAAACACTAGAAAGTTACAAAGAAAAACTAAAAGTTTTATTAGAAAAATATTATCTTAAACTGATCAAGGATGAAAATAAAGATTATGACTTTGATGAAGTAATAATTAAATTTAATATTGATAAAAATTATCTATCATCTATTAAAGATGCAGAAAAACGTAAAAATCTTATGATATATTTAGATATAAATCCATACGAATACACTTATTATCTAACATATGCAAAATTAAGATATTATAGAAATAACTATAACAAAATTAATATTAACTACATTTTAAATAATCAATCATTATCCGATAAACCTATATATATATTCATGTACAAGTATTTTTATGATGAAGATACTATTATTAATGAATATCATTATGCAATATATTTTGATCCACTTAAAAATGAAAAATATACAATTTTAGAATCAGAAATACAAGATTTTGAAAAAGATAAAATTATAATTTATCCTCCAAAGTATATTAGTACAAATGAAATAATTAAAACACTTGAAGAAGAATTATTAAATCAAGAAAATGAAACTATCAATGACTGCATTACAAAAACAAAATTAAGAATCAAAGAATTAAGCTATAAAAAATCACCTGAATATAAGGAAGAAGTATTACTAAAAAAAATAAATGAATTATATCAAAGAGTAAAAGGCACCTTATTAAGTGAAAAAACCTTATTTCAAGGAAATTTTTTAAAAATAAAACAAGAAACATATAGTCTTCCAAATAACTCCGTTGTTAAAAAAGAAAAAGTAATAAAAAATGGTGGTAAAGACTCAGTAATAGTTATTGCTATAACAAGAGATTTTAAATATATAATTACAATTCAAAATAGAATCAACAATAAATTAATTGCAGAATTTCCATCAGGTTATATTGAAGATAATGAAAATCCCCTTAATGCTGCCAAAAGAGAATTACAAGAAGAAACATCATACAAAACAGACTCTTTAATTTTATTAGATGAAGCATATACTTCACCTGGTATAGATAATTCAAAAACTTATATAGTACTTGCCAATAACTGTATTAAAACAGATGAATTATACATAAATGGAACAGAACTTGTAGATTATGAATTATTCACAGAAAAAGAATTAAAGTATTTAATATATAAAAATATAATGAATGGTGCTATGAATAAACTCGCATATTATAACTTAATTACCAACACTATAAATCGTGATACATTTATAATGGGTGAAGATGAATACATTTATAAAAGACTAAGAAAGAAGAAAAATCCATTTCAACAATAAAAAAATCAGGAACAAAACCTGATTTGAAAATTCTAAATGGTAGCGAGAGGGAGATTCGAACTCTCGACCTGCCGGGTATGAAAAATAAGCCCTAAATTAAATTACCGTTTATTTTTTACCGTTTCCCTTATTAAATAAGGCTTCGGTCCGATATAAAATTCAAGTAAATTCAAATAAATATAAATAATTTTATATAAAAATTCCCTAAAATTTCCCTGAATATTTTTTAAG
>CAKOKR010000024.1 GCA_934095965.1 uncultured Bacilli bacterium | reverse complement strand
TCGAACCTGCGACAACCCGGTTATGAGCCGGGGGCTCTAACCAACTGAGCTAGAGGTCCATGACAATATTAATATTACCACAAAATTCTTCCATATGCAACCTTTTTTCTTCAAAAATCAAAAAAACTTAAGCAACCCCCTTAGCTTAAGTTTCATAAATATTATATTATTTATCTTGTAACATATTTAATAAATCAATTTTAAACATGTCTTTTGATGCGTTTGCTTTTGAAATCATTATTCCTTTATAAGTTGTAAGTTCTGATCTGTGACCTTCTAAAAGTATTTCTGATGGTGTAATTGTTTCAAGTACTACTACTTCATCTTTTTTATGAACAGTATATACTAATTTAACTTCACCATGAATTTGAGCAAACATCTTATCACTTGGTAATTTCAATTCATAAGTTTCAGTACCATTCTTTTTATTTACTGATACTAATTCACCTACAAAGTTACCATTTCTTAAAGATGGATAATAATCGAAGTTTAACTTTTTAAAAGCTAACATATTATACTTCTTTAATGCTCTTTCTAACTTTTTAAATTCATTTTCACAGACGTATTCTAAAACGTATCCTTTCATTTTTCCATACCCCCTAATTACTCGAACAATTAAATTATACCACATTCTTAACTTTTTGTCAAATTTGTGTAAATTTTTCATATATTCGTAGTATTTCCTTATTGGAGCTAAATTATACCAAATTTAACACCAATTGTCAAATTTTTCATGAAAAATGAGCAAAATTCCTTATTTTTGCTCATTAATTTCAACAATTGTTTCTCCCAGATTCCAATTATTTTTATAGTATTTTATAACATTTTTATTTCTTTTTAATACTTTATGAACTTCTTCTGTTAAGATATTAGTACTTTTCCCATGGATTATTATTACTTCACTATAACCCATTTTTAAACTATCAGTAATAAATTCATTAACTAATACCTCTACCATAGATACTATTTCACCATGTAGATCTAATTTAGGTGTCTTACTAGTTAACACTATTTGCTTCTCCAGTATTATTAGTCTGTTGTGTAGCACTAACATTAAATCTAGCATTATAATAATCCATTACTTCAGATAATGATGGAATAGATAATCTAGAACCCATTTTAGTAACAGATAAGCCTGCTGCAATATTTGCAAATGTCACTATCTTATCCATATCAAATCCATTAGCTAGTCCATAAGTAAATGCACCATGGAATATATCACCTGCACCAGTTGTATCTACCGGAGTAAGTTTTAAACCGGGCATTATTTTTATTTCATTACCTGATGTATACAAACAACCATGTTCTTCTAGAGTTATTGTTAAATTACTATTTGGATATTTATTTTGTAATTTAGTATAAATATTTACCAAACTTTGTGGATTATTAAAATCAAATTTCATACCTGTTACTGTTTCTGCAAAACCTTTACTACATACAATATATTTAATATATTTGCATAGTTCAAGTAATTCAGGGGTTATTCTACCAGCATCAATTACACTTATTGCATTTTGATATTTACTTATAGCATTTTGTGTTGCTCCATAATCATGTCCATCTGTGAATATGATATCTGGAGTAAAGTCATAGTTAAGTTTTTTTAATGCAGGATGTTCTGTTGCTACATTAAATACTGTTCTTGAACCATTCTTTTTATTAATAAGAATAAATGAGAAAGATGTTTCTTTTTCATAGTTTGTTTCAATATATTCAGTATTTACTTTTATATCTTGAAATTCTTTTTTAATTTTAGTTCCAAAGTCATCAGAACCAATAGTGGTTGCAATAACTGTTTCTATACCCCATTTACCAAGAAGGTATGCAGCATTTGATGCAGGTCCTCCACCGGCACTATATTTTTCACTAAATCTATATTTAGTATTTTCGATTGGGTAATCATCTACTGGAACAGTCATATCCCAGCTAGAATGTCCTATACATAATATTTTCATCTATATCATTTCCTTTCATTAATATATTAAAATTTAGTAGTATTTATTTGTTTTGTCTCTATTTTGCACCCCGCCTGACCTAGCACACGGACGTGCTAGACAGGCGTGTCAGATTTTAGTTTACCACAATAGGATCAGCGGCAGTGCCTCTTCCCGATACATAGTTCACGGAAGATGAGAGATAGAAGACTGGCCGAACTCCGCACGCATTGTTGCCAACATAGCGGTAGTAGCCTACAACAGAGCCACTGCCCTCCACATCAAACGCAGTAGCAGAATTGATTGCATCTCGAGAAACTGTCCATTCGTTAAGACCCATATACATCCAATTAACATTTTTAATGACTTCATCATGATAATTATTAAGATTTGTTGTCCAGGCACTTGGTACTGCCGCAAATCCATAATCGCTTGCATACATTAATCCTATTTTTGCATCTAATTCTGTTATATTATCCTTTGAATTTGTTGTTACAGGATTCACTATTTCATTTTGATATGCTGTTTTGGCTCGTTGTTCCGCTATATTTTTCCATGTATTTCCTCCAACTTTCCATGTTGTTGTTGCTATTTTGTTTGCCCATTCTGTTCCTATATTTGTTATGAAGTTTTGATTTAAATTTATTTTATTTAAATTTGACATACTCCATGTATTTTGATTAGACTTATTCCAATAATATCCTGCTATATTAGCTAAATTATTTCCTTTATAACTTGAATTGTCCCAATCATTTGCAGTATACATCTGGCTGTAATCTCCATCTGCACCTAATAATGCACTTGTTGCATAATCTGATTTGATTAGTTTTACTCTTTGTTCTGTTTGATTTTCCCCGATTTTATTATCAAATACTCCGATTATTCTATATAGATTATCAGCTGGACATGGGCTTTGTGTACTTCCAAAACATACATAATTATTTACTACATCACTTGCTCCTGCATATCTATATGAATTATCTCCTGCCCCATTTGTTAGGTTAGAATCGTGATAATAGATATTAGAATTTTTTATTCCAGTATATTGAGCAATAACACAATCACTTAATGATTTACCCGGGCAGACATCAGCAATCGTTAATTTTTTTTCTTCTTTTTGTAAATATAACTTAGTTTCAAAACTATTGCCATAGTTAGATGATTGATCTATATTTAGATTTAGATATGTAAGTGTAATATTCCAATCATGTTCTGTATATGTTGTACTTGAATTTGAAGTTATTTCATAGTTATTTGCTATATTAAATAAACCAGTTTTAGTTGTTACATCAAAACCTGATACTCCATTATATGTTCCATATGTTAAATTATCTAGTGAAGTTATTTCATTTCCATTTGGATCTGTTATTGTAAGTATTATTTCTGGTGTTGTTCCATCTGAATATTTAAATGTGTTATTAGTAATTTGTAAATATAAATAATAATTATAGTTGGCTGTTTTTTTAGTACTATTTGCTTTTAACTTTGCTATTTCTGTTGAAGTTACAACTAAATTTGAACCATTTTCAGGAAGTGTTGTTGATGTTGCATTTAGACTTAGAGGTCTTCCTAATTCTAATTTAAAATCATCTACTGTATCAGATATAGTTGTAACATTACTTAGTGCGCTTTGTATTCTTGGAGCTAAATATGCATATGTAATTCTTGCAATTAGCAAGAGTAATATACCTATTATTAAAATGCTTAATACGTATAACACTTGATTATTTTTTATTTTTTTTATAAATTTATTCATTTGTCAATCACCCTACTATTAATAGTTTAGCATAAATTCATAAAAATGAAAATATTAAAATAGTAATTTGTGTAAAAATTAGTTCAAATCAGTTTTCTTTATGATATAAATTTTTTTATTTTTATAAAATGCATAAAAGATATCTTTAACTGTTAAGTTTTTCTTAGCTAGTTCTTCTTTAATATAGTCTTCAGTTTTATGAATATGTTTTATTACACTTTTTTGAAGTTCTCCATCTAGTATTAATGCTGCAGGATATGGACTTTGTATTTTAAAGAAATTATATTTAAATACCGATAATTCTCCGTTTGGTTCTAAGAATGCATATTCAACCATACTTAAATCTCTGATTTCTTTTTGTCTTAGTGATACAAGTAAATCATCTAGAGAATATCTTTGTTTAATCATTTCTTTATAATTTATTTTACCATTTGCAATAATTAGAGATGGTTTACCATCAAATAATAATCTAAATTTTCTACTTTTTATAGAAAAGTATGCAAATATGACTTCTAGTAAAACTAGAATACTTATGGGTATTACTGTAAGCATTAAAGATTGTTTATATTCTTCAATACTTATTGCAACTAGTTCTGCGATTAAGATAGATACAATTAAATCTATTACACCAAGTTGTCCTATTTCTCTTTTACCCATTATACGATATGAAATAAGAACAAAGAAGTAAAAAAATATTGTTCTAAATAAAACTATAAATAGACTCATAATATCACCATAATTATTATGGGTAAATAAGTAATATTTTAAACAATATATAATATAATTTATTAGGTGATGAGTATGAAAAACTTTATAAAATATATTGGATATTATTTAATATTTTTAATATTACTTATTATAATATGTAGTTTACTTAATTTAATAGGTATAAATGAAACTATAACTAATGCATTAATATTTATATTTAATAGTATAATGTTTTTAATACTTGGTATTAGAAATGGACATCTTGCTTTAAAGCAAGGATATATGGTTGGATTAAAAACTGGTGGTTTACTTATATTAGTACTTATAATTATTAATTTATTTATAAATAAGTTTAGTTTTGCATCAATTATATATTATATTATTTTATTATTATGTAGTACTTTAGGTGGAATCTTCGGAATAAACAAAAAAAATAAAGATTCTAAATGAGTCTTTATTTAATTGGGAATATTTTTAAATACATATTCATTATTTTCATAAGTAACAAATGAATCTATATTATAATATTCTTTTGTTACTGGATTAACTAACTTTTCAATATATTTTTTTTCTTCTAATTCTTTTAAAGTAACTTTATCACTATTACATTTTTCTTCATTTATACATTTAATGGCACTTTCTACGATATACTTTTCTTTTACAAGTATTAGTTTATCATTATGATTTTTTATTACTTTATAAGATGTTACACCGATAAGTAAACCACTTATAATTACTATTGATGCTGTTATTGAATATTTATTTATTTTATTCATTGGTATCTCCATAATAATTTTTAACAAATTCATCACGATATTCTTTCATTGTACCATTTTTAATATTTATTCTAATATTTTTCATTATTTGATGCAGAAAATAAATATTATGGATTGAAAGTAATCTTGCTCCGAATGTTTCATTATTAGTAATTAAGTGTCTTATATATGCTTTAGTATAGTTTTTACATGCATAACAATCACAATCATCTATGGAAGTAAAATCTTCTTTATATTTACTATTTTTTAAATTTATTTTTCCATACTTAGTATAGGCATGTCCATGTCTTGCTAATCTTGTTGGACTTACACAATCAAATATGTCTATTCCTCGCATTGAATTTTCAATTAAATCAATTGGATCTCCGACTCCCATTAGATAACGAAGTTTATCTTCAGGTAAATATGGAGTTGAATATTCAACCATTTTATACATCGTAGGTTTATCTTCACCAACAGAAGTACCTCCAACAGAATATCCATCAAAATCCATCTTAACTAATTCTTCAGCACAATGACGTCTTAAATCTGGATATTCACCACCTTGAACAATACCAAATAATAATTGATCATTATCTTTTTTTACCACTTTTCCACGTTTAGCCCAACGTAGTGTTCTTTCTACACTTTGTTCCATATATTCATGAGTACTTGGCCACTTTACACATTCATCAAAACTCATCATGATATCACTACCTAATTTAGTTTGAATTTCAATTGACTTTTCTGGTGTTAGAAATAGGCTATCACCGTTTAAATGATTTTTAAATTTAACACCTTCTTCAGAAATATCTTTTGGTTTTGCTAAGGAAAATACTTGAAATCCTCCGGAATCTGTTAAAATTGGTCCATGATAATTCATAAACTTATGAAGTTGACCAGCCTTATAAACGATATCTTCGCCAGGTCTTAGCCATAAATGATATGTATTTGCTAAAACTATACCTGAACCAATATCCACTAATTCTTCCGGAGAAAGCGTTTTAACTGTTGCATTAGTTCCAACTGGCATAAACATTGGTGTTTCATAAGTTTTTCCATTAAAGGTAATTGTTCCAAGTCTTCCCATCGTATTTGGATCTTTATAATTTAATTTAAATTGTAATTTCATTACTAATTTCCTTTCTTTATTTTATATTATCAACTATTTCTTTAAAGTTTAGTGAATTACTTGCTTTAACTAAGATGTTATCTTCACTTCTTTTAATACTATTTATAAAAGCAATTGCTTCTTTATTTGTTTCAAAATGATATGATGTATTTTTACTATAACCATTTTTTATTGCTTCTTCATTAATAAATTTTGCTTCATCTCCGACGGTTATTAAAATATTAATCTTTTCTTTTTCTACAAGTACACCAATTTTACGATGCAAATTTTCTGAGAATTTACCAAGTTCTTTCATAGAACCTAGAACTGCAATACTTCTTCCAGGTAAGCTTGCTAAATACTTAATTGCATAACTCATTGAATCAAAATTAGCATTATATGAGTCATCTATTAAAGTTATTCCTTCAGTTACACTTACACTCATTCTATTTGAACTTAGTTCAAAATTAATTATACCATCTTGAATTGCTTTAGTTGATACATTAAATAAATTGGCAACTGCAATTGCAGAAAGAGCATTATAGATGAAATGATCTCCTCCAACTGGTACTTTATAAATAGTATTTTTACATGAGAATGTTGTTCCCCATTCACCTTTTTCAATAATTACAGGCATATAATCTGAAGATTCATTAATACCAATTGTTATTATTTTATAATTATCTTTATTTTCTAAATACCACTTATGTAATAGATCATTATCATTATTAATTATAACTGTTCCACTTGGGTTTAATCCTTCAAGTATTTCTAATTTAGCTTTTAAAATATTTTCTCTACTACCTAAGTTACCTATGTGAGCTGTCCCAACATTAGTAATGACTGCAACATCTGGTTTTGCAATAGAAGTTAAATAACTAATTTCTTTTAAGTGATTCATACCCATTTCAAGTACTAAAACTTCATTATCTTTATCAAGTGATAATATAGTAAGAGGTAACCCAATATGGTTATTTTGATTACCTATAGTTTTATGTACTTTATATTTTTCTTTTAAAACACTATAAATCATATCTTTTGTACTAGTTTTTCCTGCACTACCTGTTACAGCTACTACTGGGCTAAAAAATTCACTTCTTTTAAGTTTTGCTAAAGATCCAAGTGCTTCGATTGATGACGGTACTATAATAACTGATTTATTATTTTCTTTTAAATATTTAATATTTTCTTCTGTTTCATTGAAATATTCTAAAATTACTAGACTCGCTCCAGCATCAAAAGCATTCTTATATAACATGTTTCCATCTGTTTTTTCACCCTTGATACCTATAAAACATGAATTTTTACTTACTTTTCTTGTATCTATTGTTACATTTTCTATATCAACATTTATTTCATTAATTATTTTTACTATTTTTAATTTTTTATAAATTTCTAATGTATTCATACTTCACTTCCCTTATTATTATACATTATTTAAATAGTTTTGTATATACCTCACTGAAATTACTTACAGGTATAACTTCAATTTGTTCTAGAATTATTTTTGGTACATTTTTTAAGTCATCTATATTTGATGTAGGTATATAAACTACTTTGATATTCTTATTATATGCAGCGATAAGCTTTTCTTTGAGTCCTCCGATTTTTAAAATACTTCCATTTAGGGTTATTTCTCCGGTAAAAGCTATATCATCTGATATTTTCTTTTCTTCTATTTTACTACAAATAGCAACTGCAATAGGTAATCCTCCACTTGAACCATCCTTTTTAGTTGATGCATCTAAGAAATGCAAGTGAATATCTTGGTTATGAAAATTATATTTATACTTATTTTTAAGCATAGTTAAACATACCAAAATACTTTCTTTTAAAATTTCTCCGGTATTACCTGTTATTGTTATTTTTTCACTACCTTTATTTAGACTTACTTCAAGTTTAGAAACTATACCACCTATACTTGCAACTGCAAGAGTACTTACTACACCATATTCATCTTCATTTATAGTTAGTTTTTGATATTTTGGTGTTCCAAGTAACTTAATTATTCTTTCTGTATTTAAAACTTTAACATTGTTAATAGTTATTTTTCTTGCTAGAGATGATAATACTCTATCTAAGTCTCTTACTCCAGCTTCTTCTGTATAATTATTTATGATGAAATATAATAGTTCATCACTAAATTTGATTTTGCTATCATATACCATGTTTTCAAGTAATATTTTAGGTAACATGTAATTTTGTGCTATATCTTTTTTTTCAAATATTGTATAGCTATTAAGTTCAATTAATTCAACACGATCTAAAATAGCTAAAGGTATATCATTTACATTATTTGCTGTTAAAATAAATAAAACATTACTTAAATCAAATGGTTCTTCGATATAATTATCTATAAAATATTTATTTTGATTTGGATCTAATATTTCAAGAAGAGTTGATGCTGGGTCTCCTTTAAAGTCTTTAACCATTTTATCAACTTCATCAATTAGCATAACTGGATTATTTGAATTACATTTATATAATCCTTGAATTATTTTACCTGGGCTTGATGCAAGATATGTTCTTCTTGTACCAACTAGTTCAGTTGAATCGTTTAAACCACCAACACTAATTTTATAAAATTCACGATTTAGGGATGCTGCAATTGACATTGCTATGGTTGTTTTACCTACCCCCGGTGGACCAACTAAACAAATTATTGGACTAGCAATCTTAGGATTTAAATTTTTAATTGCAATATATTCACTTATTCTCGTTTTTATTTCATCAAGACCGTAATGTGATTTATTTAAATCTTTATATACTGCCTCAAAGTTAGCTGTTTCTTTAGTGCTTTTATTCCATGGCAAATTAATTACCCAATCTAGGTAGTTATGCATCACACTAACTTCTGGACTATTTTCACTCATTATTTCATATTTATCTATTTCATGAGCAAAGTGTTCTTTTGTTTTTTTATCAATTTTTAATTTATGAAGAAGTTTACGATATTCTTCGACTTCAAGATTTTTCCAGTTATCTTCTCCAAGTTCATTTTTAATAGTTTTAAGTTTTTCTTTTAATATATATTCACGTTGTTCTTTTTGTAGTGACTCTTCCATTTTTTCTTCAAGTTCATTATCAAGTTCAACAGACTTTATTTCTTCATTCATGTCTTTGATTAGAGTTTTAGCCCGATTTAAAGGATTTATTTCTTGCATGTATTCTAGTTTTTTAATTGTATTAAATGGTAAGAATGATGCTATAGCATCAGTTATTTTATTTAAATCTTTTGAATTACTTACATAATTTATTATATCATTTGATATTGTTTTTGATATATTTATGTATTCTTTTAGTACTTTGATTAATTTTTTTAATATTGCATTTTCTTCAGATTCAATTAGTGGAGGTAAGTCAATATACATGACTTCACTATATAATACAACATTATTTTTTTCTTGAAAGTATTTTGAAATAGCTACTCTTTTTATACCACGGATTTTTACTTCGATGATTCCATCTTTATCTATTTTATTTTTTATTTTGGCAATTACTCCGACTTTGGGTAAGTCTTCAACACTTGGTTCTTCTTCGAGAGTATCAGTTGGTGCTACAACTAGAATTTCTCCTTTGTAGTTTTTACTTGATTCAATAATTGCTAAGTTACTTATTTTGTTATTTAATTCTATTTTAATTTCCTGATTAGGAAGGATGACCAAATTTTTAAGTAATATTACGGGAATGTTAAAATTCATAGTGAGTACCTCCTAAACTTAAATGTTATTATATCGTTTTAATGGGAATTTGTAAAGTAAAATCACAATATTTTTTTTAGTTCATAGAATACATTAGATAAAAAGGAGCGAATATGATTAATTGGTATATAAATTTAACATACCCATTGCAGGCTTTAGTTGCATCAATGTTTACTTGGGCAATTACTTCGATGGGTTCAGCAGTTGTTTTTTTCTTTAAAAAAGTAAATAAGAATACAATGGATGCAATGCTTGGTTTATCTGCAGGAGTTATGCTTGCTGCAACATTTTGGAGTTTGCTTTCACCTGCAATAGAAATGGCTAATAATCTGAATTTAATTTCATGGTTGATTGTTTCAATTGGAGTACTTTTGGGTGGTTTACTGCTTTATTGCGGAGATAAAATATTTGGAAAGATAACAAAAAATTATAATAATGCAAGTAGTATGAAAAGAAGTTTAATGTTAATATTTTCAATAACACTTCATAATATTCCTGAAGGAATGGCTATTGGTGTTGCTTTTGGTTCTGTTTTTTATAATTTAGATGGGGCAACACTTATGTCAGCGGTTATGCTTGCAATAGGAATTGGTATACAAAATTTTCCAGAAGGTTCTGCAGTATCATTACCTCTTCGAAGAGAAGGAATGAGTACTACTAAAGCTTTTTTCTTTGGAGCTTTAAGTGGAATTGTCGAGCCAATTTCTGCGGTAATTGGTGCTATACTTGTTATAAAGGTGCAAATACTTTTACCAATACTTTTATCGTTTGCGGGTGGTGCAATGATTTATGTTGTAGTGCAGGAGTTGATTCCAGAAAGTCAAACTAATGAAAAAAAAGACCTAATGGCCTTATTTACAATATTTGGATTTTTACTTATGATGATCTTTGATGTTGCACTTGGGTAGCTAATGCTATCCATTTTTCTTTCTTGTTAATAAATTATCATATTTGTTTAAAACTTCTGTTTCTTTATTTGGTTCATATTTGAAGTTTTCTATCATTTTTGCAATTTCTTCACTATCACTTGATACTACTGGTTTTTCATGTCTTCTTTGTGGTAGTGGACTTAATGATGTAATGATACTAGAAAGATTCATATTTTCATTTTCAATATCAATGATTTTCTTTTGATTTTCTTTAATTTTGTATTCTAGATATGCAAGATATCCTTCGATTGTTCTTATGTAGAATGCACCGAATAATGGGCTTTGATGAGTTGCTTCATAAATTTGACCATTTTCATCTTGAACCTTATAAATTTGGACATACCATGGACTGCCATGATATGATAAATCTTCAGATTCTTTACTAGAAATAATTACCCCTTTGATAAATCTTTCTTCTTCATAATTATTTTTTGAGTTAAAAAATATTAAAACTTCTGTTCCATTTGGAATTATCTTTTCCATACGCATTTCTCCTTCTTGATAATTTATTATACCATAGATTATTAATTTTACAAAATATTTATTATCAAGTTGCAATAAAGCCACTTAAAAATTTTTTATTCATTTGTATATAGTTTCTTGTATGTTTTATTTTTCTTTATTAATTCATTGTGAGTTCCTTGGTCAATTAATTTTCCGTCTTCGATTAGGTAGATGATATCAGCATCAATTATGGTTGATAAACGATGTGCTACGATTATGATTGTATGGTCTTTAACTAAATTGTCTATTGCTTGTTTTATTTTACTTTGGTTTTCATTATCTAGAGCACTTGTTGCTTCATCAAATAAAATGATTTTACTTTGTTTAAGTAGTGCACGTGCTATTGCTAAACGTTGTTTTTGTCCGCCGGATAAATTGATGCCTCCCTCACCTATCATGGTATTATATTGGTTTGGAAGACTCATGATATAATCATCAACTTCTGCAAGTTTGCAGGAACTACGGATTTGGTCTAAAGTTAATTTGTTATTTACTATTTTTAAATTTTCTAATATTGTTTTATTAAATAAAAATGGTTCTTGACGAATTATTGCTATATTTTGTCTTAGAGATTCTTCGGTGAAGTCATCTAGAGGTATATCATCAATATAAATGGTACCATTTGATGGTTTAAAATATTTTAGTAAAAGATTAAATATAGTTGTTTTTCCTTGCCCACTTTTACCTACGATTGCTACTTTTTTATTGGTGGGAATACTTAGATTAAAATCTTTTAAAGTTTCTTTTTCTTCATTTGGATATTTAAATGTTATATTTTTAAATTCAATATTTCCATCAATATCAGTCTTAGAAACAATACCAAACTTTTCGTCATTGTATAATTTATTATCTAGTATTTCACTTAATCTCTCAATGGATACTTTCATTTTTTGAATACTTGTAGATAAATTCATCATTAGTTCAATCGTATTCATAAATCTATAAACATAATATGTCATAGCCATAAAGAATGCAAAAGATCCATGTCCACTAATAATAAGAATGATACAAGTAGTAAATATAACAAACTCTAAAGTACAATTTAAAATATAAATCCAAGCATTATAATTTCTTTCTGTAATCATTTGCTTATTAATTTTAAAATATATATTTCTAACTATATTTTTAAAATTATCATTCATACTTTTTCTAATTCCTAAAGCTCTTATTTCTCTTATACCACGAACAGATTCACTTACAGAAGCAACTGCTCTATCCTTTTCCTTATTTATTTCCTTCTGCTTTTCTTTAATACTAGGTAAATATTTATGCGAAACAATATAAAACAATACTAAATAAATAATTATTTCTAGAGCAACTATCCATGAATTAAAACAAATATATATAAATACAATTGCACAAGTAAAAAGTGATATTATTATTCTAAGAATTTGTCTGAAAGAATCTGCTATCGTAGATGAATCATTAGTAATTCGATTTATAAATTCTCCACTAGATTTTTCTTCAAAAGCTCTCGCAGGTAACAACCCTACTTTTTCATAAACAGCACATCCAATTTTTTCCATTATATTATTAGCACACTTTTCTACATAAATTCTTCCACATCTATTAAAAAATAAGTTATCAATAAAATCTATAATATATATTAAAAATAATACAGCTATTGTTAAACCAAAAGAACTAACGCGAGCTTTATCAATTGCAAGCCCAAATAAATAACCATACAAAGTTCCTATCATCGAAGTAGTAAATAAAAAAACAAATGATTTAATAAAAAGTTTTTTTTCTCCCCCGCAATATTTTTTTAAAAAAATTATCATATCCTTTAAATTCATATTATTCATCCTTTTTTATTTTTTGTTTTAAATCAAATAATATGTTTAATGCTTCGATTGGTGTTGTATTTAAAACATCAATTGAGTTAATTGTTTCTTTAATAATATCTTCCTTTTTTTCTGGAACGTCAAAGTCCATGGCTAGTTGAACTTTTTCATAAGGATTTTTACGTTTGCTATTTGTTTCATATTCATCTAAAATTTCTTGAGCACGGTTTAAGAGTTCATCAGGCATTTTTGCAAGTCTTGCTACATGGATACCATAACTTTTATCTACGGAACCAGTTTTAATTTTGTGTAGGAATGTTATTTCATTACCATTTTCAACTGCGGATACATGGACGTTTTTAATGTTTTTAAAGTTTTTATCTAAGCGAGTTAGTTCATGATAGTGAGTTGAGAAAAGTGTGAATGCATGAATATTGTTGCTAATATATTCAAGTATTGATTGAGCAAGACTCATTCCATCATATGTTGCTGTTCCACGACCTAGTTCATCAAATAAGATAAGGCTGTGTTCGGTTGCTCCGGCGATGGCATTTCTTGCTTCCTTCATTTCTACCATAAATGTTGATTCTCCACTTACTAAGTCATCACTTGCTCCGATTCTTGTAAAAATTTTATCAATTATTGGAAGAGTTGCTGATTTACATGGTACGAAAGAACCCATTTGAGCCATTATAACTATTATTGCAAGTTCTCTCATATAAGTTGATTTACCACTCATATTTGGACCAGTAATTAAAAGAGTATCTATTCCTTGTTCTAAAGTACAATCATTAGGTACATATTCACTTTTACTTACTACTTCCACTACTGGATGACGTCCATCTTTTATTTTTATTGTTTTTTCATTTGTTAATGTTGGTCGAACTAAATTGTATTCTTCACTACATACTGATAAAGATACTATTGCATCAATATCACTAATTTCATCTGCTGTTTTATTAAGTATAGGTACTTCTTTTTTTACGATTTCTTTAATTTCACAAAATAATTTATATTCAAGATCTACGATATTTTCTTCAGCATTTAAAATCATACTTTCCTTTTCTTTTAATGCTGGTGAGATATATCTTTCACAATTAGTTAGAGTTTGTCTTCTTTCCCAGTGATATTCTTCTTTTACTAAAGATTTACTTCCGTTTGGAATTTCAATAAAATAACCAAAGACTTTGTTAAAACCTACTTTTAAATTTTTAATTCCTGTTTCTTCTTTTACTTTTGCTTCGAATGCTGCAACAAAGTCTTTTCCACCACTACGGATATCTCTTAGATTATCTAATTCTTCATTGTAACCAGTTTTTATCATGTAACCTTCTTTTATACTTATTGGAGGATCATCAACTATAGCTCTTTCTAGCAAATTATATAACTTTTCATGAGTGTTAATATTATAATTAAATCCGAGATTTTCAATAATATTTTTGATTGTTGGAAGTACTTTGATACTATTTTTTAACTGAAGTAAGTCTCTTGCATTTAGACTTCCATTTATTACTTTACCTGCAAGTCTTTCAATGTCATATACTTCATACAAGGCATTTTTTAGTTCATCTTTTATTATGAATTCATTGTTTAACTTTTCAATTTTGTCATATCTTTCATTAATTTTATCCATGTCTTTTAAAGGGTTTAATAACCATGTTTTTAATTTTCTACTTCCCATTGCTGTTTTACATTTGTCTAATAACCATATAAGAGAATATGTTCTTTCTTTAAGACGAAGTGTTTCAATTAATTCAAGATTTCTGATGCTGTGAATATCCATTTCTAAATAATTGTTTTTTTTGATATATTCAATTTTTTCAATGTGCGATAAATCTTTTAATTGTCTTACATCTAAGTAGTAAAATAAGTGTGCAACTCCGTTTTTAACGCGAGCATCAGGAATTGTATCAAGCAAGTTTTTATATTTATCCCAAAGAAATTCACTACTTATTGTTACTTCGATACCATATGTATTTTTTAATAAATTTATTAAATTAGTATTTAGATTATCTATAAAAATTACTTCTTTTAGGTTGTATTCTAAAATTTCATTGATTAGTTTTTCTTCATCATTTTCTATAGATAAAGTTGCTAGGTATCCAGTTGAAATATCTAATATAGTTAGAATTATAATATCTTGAAAGAAAAGGATACTGGCAATATATGATGAATCTAAATCATTTAATAAATCATTATCTGCAATTGTTCCTTTACTTATGACATCAACGATTCCTCTTTTAACCATTCCTTTTGTAAATCTTGGGTCTTCTAGTTGTTCACAAATGGCAACACGATAACCTTTGTTTACTAATTTTTCAATGTATGGTTTAACATTATTATGAGGAACACCACACATAGGTACCTTTTCTTCAAGACCTGCTACTCTTCCTGTTAAAGTTAATTCCAATTCACGAGATGCAATTAGGGCATCATCAAAAAACATTTCATAGAAATCTCCTAGTCGATAAAATACTAGTTCTTCCTTGTACTTATCTTTAATTTCCATGTATTGAGCCATCATTGGGCTTAATTTTGTTCTATCTACTTCACTTATTTTCATACTTCAAAACCTCATTGGTTATTATATCACAGGAAGTGTTAAAAAAGAAGTTAAAGTTGTTTTTTTCGTTTTAAAACTAGTGGTTTTCCATTTATTTGTTGAGTTACTTGAGTTTTAATTTGTTTTGTTTCTTTTTCAAGTGATACTACTTCATCTAAAGTTTTAGTTGCTGAAAGAGATTTTTTCTTTAATAAAGCTAGTTCATTTTCATATTTATGTTTCAAAATACCTGCATTTAATAGATTAGATTGATATTTTTTTAGATTCTTTTTATTACTCTTTTGAAAATATAAAACGAATAATGCTGTTGCTGCTGTCATGATTGAACCACTCATTAAAATAGTGAATAAATTTTCATAAACAACCATACCAAAAGCACTAAAACATGCAGTTATTAAAAATGTCAATGGGATATATAATGGTGACATAATTAAAGTAGTTCTTAGTAAAGATTTTCTGTTGTTGCATTTTTCTATTTCTTTTTTTAAACTATTCATTTGGTTTGTTACTATTTCAATCTTATTTTCTTGTAAGAGAATTTCTTTAGAGTTATTTACATATTCTCTTTTTTCATATTCTCCAGATTCATTTCTTATAAGCATTTTATCATCCGGTAAAACTATTAATTCTTTGTTCATGATGGTGCCTCCCTTTAGTGAGTATTATCTTATCACAAAACTAGATTAGATTCAAGTATTTTTTCTTTATATAAATAAGGTTAAGAGATAAATCAATATTTGTATCAGGTATGTTTGTTATTTCTATTTCTTTTACTTCTTTGTTTGTAATAATATCAATGATATATTCTTCATCATTTTTTAAATATCCTTTGCTTGGTTCTTTTTCTTTTATTATGTAAGTACCTAAAGGTAGATTATCAATTTCAAGTATTCCATCTTCATTGGTTTTTCCTTCAAATATTATTTTATCATTAAAAATTATTTCAAATATAGTGTCTTTGATTGGATTTAGGTTATTTGCATCTTTCTTTTTAATGATTAATTTTCCTTTTTCTAAGTTATTTATTAAAGTAAGGCTTACAGATACTTCTTTTTCATTATTAGTTTGAGTTAGTTCTATCTTATGAATTACTTCATCAATAATGTAACCATTCTTGGTTTTTGTTTCCTTTAAAAAGTATGTTCCAAGATCTAGGTTTTTGTAAGTTATTTTTCCAGAAGAATCAGTAGTTAATTCTTTTATTAATTCATTATCCTTATTATATAAAGCATAAGTTACTCCTGCCATTTCTTTTAAACCAAAAGAATGGTTATTATCATTAATAATTAAAGATTCTCCGTATTTTTTGATGGTGATTGAGCCTACTATCTTTTTAGCTATAATTTTATATGATGCTGAAACCGGAATATTTACATAACCTTTTAATATGTTTTGACTAGCATTAGAAATAAAAATTATTGGGTTTGTATTAATCATTTCTTTGTAAAGAGTAAATGTTTCTTCTTTATTTGTTACTTTAATTGTTAATTCATTATTATTTAATTTGATGTTTTTATTACCAGTTTTATATTTAGATAAAACATTTAAATTATCTTTTAAAGTAATTGTATCATTTATATATACCTCAGGTATATTAAATTCTGGAATTGTAAAATGACTATTAACCAGATTATAAATTTCATTTATTTCTTTTTCATAGAGATTTATGTTTATTTCTCCTTGAAAAGTGTTAGTAAAATAAAATAAACCTTCAGGATAAATTTCTTTCCATATAAGCATTTGAGTTATATAATACCAGATTGGATTTGTATGATTATAAATACTATCTTGGTAGTTATATCCATAGTAACTAATGAGATTTATTTTTTGCCACAAATCATTATCTATACCAAGCATATTTGCAAAATCATCTTCATAATAATCATATTTAACATTGTTATTTACCTTGATAAATGGTTCAAGACAATATACATATTCATTAAATTCATTAATAATAAATTGGGCTTTTTTGTATTCTTTGTTACCATTTTTATCAATTTTTACTATATACATATCTTTTATTACATCTCCACCTTTAAAGATGGATGCTGCTACTTTGTTTGAAAAGCTTAAAAATAAACAGATTATAAGTATTATTTTTTTCTTCATTTAAACCACCCTTTCTTTTAATTTTGCTAATATATTTTTTAAACAAAATTGTATGTCACTGAAATTAATTTTAATGTCTGTTTTTTTTAATACAAATCTTCGCCATTTGCTACAAAATATTTTGTTTTCAGTTAAATTATTTAGTTTTTTTATTTGTTCTTTTATTTTTATCTTTTCTTTTGTAGTTGAGTATATGCTTTCTAGTATTGATAAAAATGCATCTTCATCAATTTTTGTGTAGTAAAGTATGTAGAAATCATATAAAATATTTATGTTTACTAGGATATTTCCCATTATTTGATAAAACATTTTTGCTAAACACTCTTCGGTAGTCAAGCATTTTAGTACTACTTTTTTCTTTAGTTTTGGTAAATAAAAAGTAGTGTTTTTACCTTTTAGATTTAATCCTGATGTAACATATATTTTCATAATCCAGTTGTAATTATTAAATTTGATTGCTAGTTCAACTTCGTATTTTTGATATTTAGTTGTATAATATAACATATTAATACTAGATACTTTAAAATATAAGTCTTCATAAACTGAAAATATTTCTTTTAAAAACTTATTTATGGTATAACTGTTAAGTTTAATTATACTTGTAGATAAGCTTATGTTTTCTACGTCTTCGATGATAATATCTTCTTTGTATGATGATTTTGATAAACAAAGAATTAGATGCTCTTTAAAAATAGTTGGATATATATTTTTAGTATTTGTTATCCGAATCATTTTTTCCTCCCTTCGTAATATTAGTGTTTTTTTTACATTTTCTCCTTTCGAGGTATTATTAAAGCATACTTTTTGTGAAATTCTTGTTGATTTATGTCGAAGAGCTCAAAAAAGTTTAAAAAAGTTGCAAAAATTCCTAAAATTAGGCAAAAAAAAAGGAAATTTTTGATTTCCTAGTAGTTTTTATCTTTGATTTTTACTCCGAGCATGCTAACTAAGTACTCAGATTGATACGGATTTATAATAATTTCATATAATGATTTCATATCAAATTTAGCTCCGGATATCTCACAAGTTGAAAAATCAATTGTATCAAGATTGGTTTTATAAAACTCTGATTTACTAAAATTTGAATTTTGAAATTCAATATTTTTTAGTGTTGCCTCAAGAAAATAACTTTCTTGAAAATTGCTATCAATTACTTTCAAGTTAGTGATTCTACTTCCTGATAAGTTAATATATTTTGCTTGAGTATTATTAATATATACCATAAATATTACGTTGTGTCAATTTATTTCTTATTAAAATTATCGTTTTTGTGATTTATATAGATTTTTTAGTATTTTCATGATATTATACTCTTGAGGTTGTGATTATTATGAAAAGTAAGCTTATTATTAGTGAAATAATTTTAGAAAAATATAAAGTTCAAAATTATAATGAGTATCCTTTTAATATACCTGTTGTTAAAAACTTTAAGAAAATTAGACTTGATTCTCCAGTTACATTTTTTGTTGGAGAAAATGGTGTTGGAAAATCAACATTTATCGAAGCTATTGCTGTTAATTTGGGTTTACCTAAAGAAGGTGGTACTGAAAATTTTATATATGAAACCAATGATACTACATCTAATTTGTCAGATTATTTAAAACTTGTAATTGATAATGAACCTTCGACTAAATTTTTTCTAAGAGCTGAATCATTTTATAATTTTTCAAGTGAAGTTGAAAGACTTGTTAAAGAAACTAAATGGAATTCATTGTTTAGATCATATGGTGGCAACTTACATCATTGTTCACATGGCGAATCATTTTTGAAAGTTGTTCAAAATAGATTTACTGAAAAAGGATTATATATTTTAGATGAACCTGAAGCTGCATTATCAATTCAAGGACAACTTTCACTTTTATGTTTGATTGATGATTTAGTTAAAAAAGGAAGCCAATTTATTATATCAACTCACTCACCTATTTTGATAAGTTATAGAAATGGTAAAATATTGGATTTAAATGATAACTTTAAAGAAGTTAATTATAAAGATAGTGATATATATAAAATGTATAAGATGTATTTAGATAATTCTGATAGAATGCAAGATAGATTATTTAATAGTTAGAAGCTTTATTGCTTCTTTTTTTGAAAAAAAAGATTGAAAATTAATTCAATCTTTACTTTAAAACTAGGGCTCTATCCGAAAATAGATTCCTTGCAATATAAATATATTATATTTTATTAACTTATTTATTTAGCTTTTCTTTAATTGCGGCTTGTGCCACCGTCTTTATAGGGAATAGATTTCTACTATCAACTTTCAATAGTATATACCGCAATCAATAAAGGTAATAGATTAAATCCCAATCATTATAAAAAAATATTATTTA
>CAKOKR010000023.1 GCA_934095965.1 uncultured Bacilli bacterium | reverse complement strand
TCATATTACTTAGTAATGGGACTTAAAAAACAAGCTGTTGATGATTTAGCAAAATTAATTGATTTAAATGAATCAGAAATGGAATCTATTAAATATTATAATCAAGGTGAAGCTTTGTTTATATGTGGTAATAAGAGAATGAAAATACAAATTGTTATTACTCAAGAAGAATTAGATTCATTTGGTTCAGGTGGAGGTTATTAATATCCTCATTTGAGGTGGTTTTATGCAAACGGATAGAATTATAGAAAAAGCTAAGAAATTAGGTTTAGATATAGGAAATAGTGATTCCCAATTAGACAACTTGAGAACAATTGCTTCTCAAGTTGGTTTGCATGATATAAATAATTTAGATGAATTAGAAAGAGTACTTGATGAACAAATTGAGTACAATAGTCAAGTGGTTGAGCCACAGACTATGGATGAAAATCCATCTGTTAGAAGAGAAAAGTTTGGTCAAAGACAATATGATCAGGCTAAGAATAAAGATGGAGTATATGATAAGAATTATTATAAAGATAGACAAGATGAATTAAATAAAAAGGTTGATCAGTTAAATCAAGAACGTCATAAAGATTGGAAAATGAAAAAAGGAGAAACTGGTCCAGCTAAAGCAGATGGTTCAAATACTCAAGTAAAGAGTAAAATGAATAGGGTATTAGATAATTTAAATTATGCTAATGCTAAGAAGAATGCTTTAGTTAATAAAGTAGATGAAACTAAAGCAAATGCATATAATATGATGCATCCCGGAGAAGCTTTAAAAAATAAGGCAAAGAGTGAAGTTAAAAAGGGTACTAATGCTGTAAAAAAAGCTGCTAAAGAAAAAGTTAAAGTTATGGCGTCTGTAGCAAAAAAGAAGATTGTTGCTTTTATAGCAGCTAATCCATGGGTTTTATTAGTTATTGCTTTGATTATATTTTTTATTGTGATTTTAATTTTGTTGCTTGGGGACCCTGATAACAATGGTTATTATAGTCAAGATTGTAACTTTAATGAATCGTCAGTAGTTCTTACTTCATGTAGTTTTACTGAATCAACTAAAATTTTAACAATTAAAGATTATGTAGTTGGTACAACATATGCATTAATTAACAATGGTAGTTATAATGATGAAGTTATTAAAGCTGCAATGATTATATTAAAGACTGATGCTTTAAGTATGGGTAATTACAATAGTGCATCCAAAGTTTTAGCAATTGATGATTGTAATTATAAATATGATGATAATATGTCTACAGAAACAAAAACTAAATTATCTGCATTATATGATAGTATAAGTAATTATTTGTACTTATCATCATCATATAATTCATCGATTAATAATGTTGGTGTTGAAAGTTATTTGCCAATTACAACTGATACTTTAAATACTATGAATTTAAGTACTGGAACTTATCAAACTATTTTAGATGATGTTTATATATCCGATGATGAAAATGTTAGTGGTGGATATCGAAGTACTTTATATATTGGAGATTCACGTACTAAAGGAATGATTATAGCAGGTTTAATCAATGAAGTTAATGCTGCTTATGGAGTTGGATATGGTTATAATTGGTTAACTGGAAGTGGTACTTTCGATGGTAATTCAACAAATGCAATAAGCGGTGCTGAAACTTTGATAGATAGCAAAATGTCTAGTAGTAGTTCTTATAATATTGTTATTTGGTTAGGTGTTAATGACTTAGGTAATATTAATAATTATTATAATGAATATTATAATTTAGCTACAAATACATGGAAAAATAATAATATTTATATTGTATCTGTTGGACCTGTTGATGAATCAAAAAACGGTTCAATCACTAATGAAAGTATTAATAATTTTAATAGTTCATTAAGAGAGTCTATTAAAAATAGTGGTTTAGAGAATCTACATTTTATTGATGTTTCATATAGTATAAAAAATTATGATAGTATGGGACTTCATTATGGTAATGAAGATTATAAAACAATATATAATAGTATTTATAGTAATATAGATACATCATTAAATAATGATTATAAAATATATGATTTATCTGCACATTGTACCTATTATACGTTGACAGATAATGATGCTTATTGGTGGCCAATAGGTAGTAGGGAAGCAACAAGTGGGAATATTTATGGAGGTGCTCCAACTAGTACAAGAATTACTTCATATTTTGGTGAAAGAAAAATAGCTGGAGTTGTAAGTAATCATGGTGCAATAGATATTGGTGCAACTTGTAATGATACTGTTGTTATTGCTGCAAAGGATGGTAAAGTTATAAAAATAAATGATACTTGTGATAATAATGGATATTATAAAAATCCCTGTGGTACTGGTTTGGGTAATTATGTTATTATTGAACACTCTGATGGTAATACTTCAAGATATGGTCACTTGTATCCAAATAGTATAACTGTCCAAGTTGGAGATGAAGTTAAACAAGGTCAAAAACTTGGCATGGTTGGTAATAGTGGTAGTTCAACAGGTTGCCATTTGCATTATGAAATGCGTAATAATAATGTTAAACTTGATCCATTAAAATATGTTGATCCAGATAATCCAAGACCTACTGTGTCTAATAATATTAATATTATTGCAACTGGTGATGAAGGTGGTCAACAAAATGTATGTTTAGCATTAGTTGCTAGTGGTTTTTCAAAAAATGCTATAGCTGGTATTATGGTTAATATGGCTGCTGAAAGTAGTTTTAGAACTAATGCAGTAGAATATGGAAGTAATTATAATATTGATACTATTTATACTGCTCCTGCGGATGTAGCTGCTGGCTTTGGGTTAGTTCAATGGAGTTATGGTAGAAGAATTAATATGATTGAATATGCTAAATCAAAAGGTTTGTCACCTACATCTTTACAGGCTCAGCTTGAATATTTTAATAAAGAATTAAATGAATCATATATCAGTGTTAATAAATATGTTTTGGGTAATTATTCTGCTGAAGAAATAGGCAAAAAATTTTGTTTAGAATTTGAATCTCCTGCTAAAAAGCAAATTACTTGCCCAAATCGTATAAATAGTGGTATTAATACTTATATAGAATATGTAAATAATGGATGTAAATAAGGAGGAATAATGAATAATAAAAAAAGCTTTATAATTGGAATTGGTATTGTTTTATTAGTTGGTATTTTCTCCTTGGTTATAGTTATTTTTTCAAATAATAAAAAGCCTGATGTTTCTATTGATAAAGATGAAAGTGTTACAATAACAAGTAAAGATTTTAATAAATTAAATAATAGTATGTATTTTACTATACAAAGTATTATTAATGATTATTATGAAATTAATAGTAATTCAGATAATGTGGGTTATATAGCTAGAAACATTTATTATTATAATAAAGATGGTTATGGAATTTATTTGGTTAGTGGTTATTTAATTAATCAAGATTATGTTGATAGTGATGTTAGTTTTACAAACAATGTAAATTATGAGTTAATACTTGATTTAAGTAAAAAAACATATAATATAAAGAAAATAGATGGAAATGATTATGCTTTATATTTAGATAATTATTATTTTAAAGGAGTTATTAGTGTAGTAGATGGATTAACTTATAAAGATAGTAATGTATCTGTTACAAGTAAGTTATCTATGTATATAGGTGAATTTATTAATCTATTATATGTTAATAGTGAATATGCTTATAATTTATTGGGAAATAGTACTAAAGGTTATTATGAAAATTATAGTAATTTTGTAAATAATATTGAAGATTTATTTAATAGATTAACACCGGTTATATTTTCTTATTCATCTAGTGAAAAAGATGGAGTTATAACTTATAATGTTAGAGATGATAATGGTAATGAAATAGTTATTACGGAAAAAAATATAATGGATTATAAGTTAGATATTAATATTCAGTAAAAGTGTTGAAATATACACTTTTTATTTTTGAAAAACTTTAGGGAAAAGTAATGACTTTTTGTTAGAAATTTGGTAAAATAAGATTTAAGAAATGAAGGGAAGAATATTATGAAGTTTAAAGTTGAACCAAAAGATTTTTTGTTGTTTGTAGTTTATTGTGGATTACTTCTTTATTTATGTGCAATAGCTGTACTTAATTTTGTTTCATTATCAACAGATGGCACATTTTATGGGTTGCTTCCATTTTTAGCTTTTACACCGAAGTATATTGCTGCGACATTAATTTTATTTATTATATCTTTAGTTGGTATTTTTACAAGTGTTTCATCTTATATATTTAAGAAAGATAAAGATGGTGGATTTGGTATTATTTTGAAGAAAAAATCTAGTGATGGTTATTCAAGTTGGGCAAAGGATAAAGATATTAAAGAACAATCTGGGATTGAAAGGGTTGATCCTTTGGCTGATACATTAGATGCTGCAGGGATACCTCTTATAAATAATGGAAAAGAAATGTGGGTTGATAATGGAGAATATCATAACTTAGTTATTGGGTCTACTGGTAGTGGTAAAACTCAAACTGTTGTTAAACCAATGGTTAATTTACTTGCTAAAAAAGGTGAATCAATGATTATTACTGACCCTAAAGGAGAAATATATAAATATAGTGCTAGTTATTTAAAAGAAAAAGGTTATAAAATAATTGTATTAAACTTTAGGGAACCTAATCGTGGTAATTCATGGAATCCATTAACATTACCATTTAAATATTATAGAGCTGGCAATCCAGATAAAGCTATTGAATTATTAAACGACGTTGCTTTAAATATTTTGTATGATCCATCAAATAAGAGTGAATCTGATTTCTGGGAAAAATCTGCAGCAGATTATTTTTCTGGTTTAGCTTTAGGGTTATTTCAAGATGGAAAAGAAGAAGAAGTTAATTTAAATAGTATAAATGTAATGAGTACAGTTGGGGAAGAAAGATATGCAACTAGTAATTATATTAAAGAATATTTTGGTATGAAGGGTGAAAAATCTAATGCTTATATGTTTGCATCAAGTACTATTAATGCACCGAATGATACAAAGGGTGGTTTGCTTGCAACATTTAGACAAAAGATAAGAAATTTCTCAACTGGGGAAGCTTTGAGTGAAATGCTTTCATATAGTGATTTTGATATGAAAGATATTGGTAATGGTAAGACTGCAGTATTTATGATTATTCATGATGAAAAGAAGACTTATCACTCATTAATGACAATATTTATTAAACAATGTTATGAAACATTAATTGATGCTGCTCAAGAAAATGGTGGTAAACTTCCTGTAAGAACTAATTTTATATTAGATGAATTTGCAAATATGCCACCACTTAAAGATGTTGATGCTATGGTGTCAGCTGCTCGAAGCAGAGACATTAGATTTACATTTATTATTCAAAACTTTGCTCAATTAAATGATGTATATGGTGATAATGTTGCTGAAATTATTAAAGGTAATTGTGGTAATATAGTTTACTTAATAAGTACAGAAATGAAGGCTTTGGAAGAAATAAGTAAGATGTGTGGTGAAGTTAAAGTAACTGATGAAAAAGATAAAAATGCAACTAGACCACTTATTACGATTACTGATTTACAAAAAATGAAGTTATTCGAAGCAATAATTATTAGACTTAGAACTAGTCCATTTAGAACTAAGTTAGAACCTGATTTCAAAATGGAATGGGGTATTGAAAGAAAAGAAGAAGATTATCCAACTAGAGCAAAAAGAGAAGTACAAATTTTTGATTTAAAAGAATTTGTTATGGAACAAAGAAATAAAAAGATGGCTGAAGAAGGTAATAATTTTCAAAATAATAATCCGTTTAGACCAATGGATATGGGAATGGGATTTAGTCCATTTTCTCAAGGAATGGGAATGCCTAATTTTGGAAGTGCTCCATCTAGACCTAGTATAAGTGATATGGATATTGATAGTATGCTTAAAGATTTAGATGAAAAGTTTAAGGAACTTGATAGAAAAGAAGCAATGAAAAATGAAGTTAGAAAAGATGATTCAGTTAAGGAAGATGATTTGTTACCTGAAGTTGATAAAAAAGAAGAAGAAAATAAAACATTAGAAATTGTTGAACCTGAAGAAGTATTACCTGAAGCACCAGTTATTAATGTTGATAAAGATAGTAAAGTAATTGATGATTCTGTTGTTAGTGATGATGAATTTTTTGATGATTTCTTTGGAGATGAATAGGCGTAAAGCCTTTTTCTTTTGGAACTATTTTCATAATATATATTGTGATATTATGAAAAGAATTAATTTAAGTGATTATAATAGTAATTTAGGAATTTTAATAGATGTAAAACATCCTTTGGATTATAAAGAAGATCCAACACCAGGAAGTATTAATATATATGCAGATAAATTACTTATGAATTATAAAATGTTACTTGATTATAAAAAGAAGTATTATATTATATGTAGTAAAGGTACTTTGAGTAGAAAAGTTGTTGCTTATTTAGAGTATTTAGGTTATGATGTAACACAAGTTATTAAATAAAATTGTATTTTTAGTATTTTGTGGTAAAATATATAAAGAGGTATTTTATGAGTGAATTATTTAATAGTTTTTATATATTTGTTATGAATACAATAGATGCATTAGGTGTATATGGTCCTTTGCTTGGTTGTGTGTTTATTATTTTAGAAAGTATAATACCACCACTTCCATTGTTTGTGTTTATTACTCTTAATTTTGTTGCTTATGGTAAGTTAGTTGGTTTTATTATTTCATGGATATGTACGTGTATTGGTTGTTTTTTATCTTATTTTTTAGTTAAAAAGTTTTTAAGAAATTGGGTATTAAAAAAAATAAATAATGTTGATTTATTAACTAAGTGGATGAGTTATATTGAAAATTTAAGTTTAAGTAAAATAACAGTAATACTTGCTATTCCATTTACACCAGCTTTTATGGTTAATATTGCTGCAGGTATATGTAATATGGATTTTAAAAAGTTTAGTGTAGCTATATTGATAAGTAAAATATTTTTAGTATATTTCTGGGGAGTTGTGGGTACTGGGCTTCTTGAAAGTTTACATAATCCAAGGAGTATTATAACTGTTATTGTGATGATGGTGGTTGCTTATTTAGTAAGTTTAATCATAAAAAAAGTATTTAAAATTGATTAAATACTGTGAAAAGCTTTTCTTATTAGTAAAGCTTCTTTTTTTGGAATAGGAATATCGGTTTTGTTTATATCATTTTTAAATACTTGTTCAAGTTTTAGAAAACTATTTATATCATATGGTAAGTTCTTATCTTTGATATATTTTTTTATTCTTTCAAGTAAATTAATTATATCAGTATTTTCTAATCCGATTGTTTCATGATTATCATCAATATTTATTGTGTATCCCATTTCTAGGGATGCTGGATTAAAATCTAGAGTATTAATATTTATTGTAGTTTTTTGATAATAATCTATGCAATCTGGGTTAAATAATATTAATGTATTTACTGAGTATGATAATAGTTTGTTAAATTGTTCTTTGGTTGTACATCTAGCAAGTTCTAAAATATTTATATAAATTCCATCATAATTATTTGATAACTTTTCAAAATTAATCCAGTTATTTAATGGGTAAGTTTTAAGAAGATAGTTTAGTTTTTCTTTGTTATCTAATGTATAAATATTAGTATTATCTTTTAGAGTTAAATAAACTGCAGGTATTTCTAAAGGATTATCTTTATATATATTAAAAAGTATGTATGGATTTAATATAACATGATCCATCCATTCATTGTAGTTTTTATATTCTTTATTATGTATTGTTGCCCAGATACCTCCGTAGGGCTTAAAACCATTACCATTTTTTATTGGTTGAAATAAACTTTTTGATATATATTTTGTACCAATACTTAAATAATTCATGGGTTACCTCCTTATTGGTTAATTATTATATCATATTCTAAAAAAATTGCAAATTATTTAGTTATGTGATATTATTAGTGTAGGTGATATGATGAAGGATTTTCTTGATAAGTATTTAGATAAATTTATAAGTATTGTTGTAATTATTGCTATAATTGTGGCTATTAATAAAGTACTTGATGAATTAATAAATAGAACAATAAGAAGAAAAAGAAAAAAGAACGTTACAACACTTTTAATGTTTATTAAAAGAATTAAGAAGTTAATACTTTATTCTTTGATGATACTTCTTTGTTTAGAACAATTTGATGCTTTTCATAAGTTTTCAATAACTGTGTTATCAGGACTAGGAATTGGATCTGTAGTTTTAGGTCTTGCTGCTCAAGAAAGTATGAAGAATTTTTTTGGAAGTTTAGCTTTAGTTATTGGAGATGCTTATGAGGTTGGAGATTTTATTGAGTGTTCAATGCAAGGGGTTAGTGGTACAGTTGAAGATATAACAATGAGACATACAATTATTAGAACAATAAATAATAGAAGGGTAATTATACCAAATTGTCAAATGAATTCATATATTATTGAGAACTTTAATTATAAAGATAATGAAAATGTTAAGTTAGTGGATTATTCAATTTCTTATGAAGCTGATATTGATAAAGCAATAAGTATTATCAAAGATGAAATGAAGAAGTTATATAGACCAAGTAAAAAAGGTATAAATAAAGATGTTGAGTTTCCAAAGGTTAGAGTTGCTAGTTGGAATGATTCAAGTATTAGTTTAAGAGCTTGGGTTTGGGGTAAAGATAATAGTGATGTATATGATAATATGTATAAATTAAATTATGTTATTAAGAAAAGATTTGATGAAGAAAATATTGAAATTCCTTATCCACATGTGGTAGTAACAAATAAGAAAAATAATAAATAAATACTTGATTTAGAATAGGAAGGAAGTCTTTTATTATGGAAAAGAAAAATGTAAAAATATTTAGTGCAATAGCAATAGTAACACTAGCACTTCTAGTAGTCGGAGCAACATATGCATATTTTCAAAATCAGTATGGGGCTTCATCTAATGCAGATGTTAGCGTTACAACCTACACAACAGATGTATTAACATTTGAAACAAGAGATGCAATAAATATAACTGCAGATCAAGAAAGTTTTGCACAAGGCAAAGGTAATAGAACTGGTTCAACATTTGCTAGAGCAACACTTCAAGCAAATAATAAAACAAATACTGCAACTGCAAACTATTACATGTATTTAAATATAGAAACAAATACATTTACATACACTAACACTGGTACACCAGAGTTATTATTACAAATAATAGATAAGACATCTGGTAACCCAGTAACTAGTATAACAGGTCTAGATTATATAACAGTAACAGATGGCAAAAATACTTCAATTTCAGGTTTTGATATCACAACTAAAAAGGGATTAATAGCATTATTTTCAAACAAAGAAATAAGTGCATCACCTAAAACTGTTGAAGAATATACAGTTACAATAACACTAGTAAATCATAGTTTTGACCAAAATAATAATACTGGTAAAAATTTAAGTGGAAAATTAATAATTCAAAAAGAAAAGATGATAACTAGCATTTCAGATGTTGCTAAAAATGGAGATAATTTAGTAACAGTACTAGAAACACTAGGAACAAAAGGAGATCCATCATTAACAGGATTATATTATCATGATGCAAACCTAACAAATGGAGCAGGAGATAATAGTTTTAGATATGCCGGAGCAATTGATGTTGTTAATAATTTTGTCTGTTTTGGGAGTGAAGAAGAAAATTGTCCAGTAGATAATTTATATGGAATAATCGGAGTATTTGATAATAGAGTAAAATTAATCAAATATGATTATGCAAATAGTAATTTACTTGGAACAGATGGCGATTATAAAGCAGCATATTCAGCCGATAAAATATATTATAATGGAATTCCATCTAAGGAAATAAGTGGATATATGTGGAATTATAATGGATTATCAGATCATACAGGAAATAATCAATATGGATCAAATACATGGAGTACAAGTTTATTTAATAAAACAAATTTAAATACAAATTATCTAAATAATATAGGAAGTAAATGGGCAAAAATGATAGATACGACTACTTGGAAAGTTGGAGGAAATACAGCTGAAATTATAGAATATGTTATTCCATCAATTGTATATCAAAATGAAGTAGTAAAACCAGTAACAACAAATTCTACAGATAATGCAACAGAATACAATGCAAAAATCGGATTAATGTATGTAAGTGATTTTGGATTTGCAGCAGATCCAAGTGCATGGACAACAACATTAATAGATTATCGATCAGCAAGAAATATGAATTGGATGTATATGGGACTTGATGAATGGACAATTTCCCGCTTAGCGGAATACTCCAACTATTTGTTTAGTATTTACGATTCTGGATACGTCAACGGCAGCAGGGCGAGCGATGGCCAAGCGGTCCGACCAGTCTTTTTTCTCTCATCATCTGTTAAATTTTCTTCAGGTGATGGCAGTGTATTCAACCCGATCAGAGTAAAACTTTGAAATGGAAAATATAGTCTGTCCAGCGAAGAAGGTGCTGGACAGATCGGTGAAGAAATAGTGCAGAGACAATTATGGAGAAAGCCTTCTGGAAGAACATAATCTGCTGTGACTATAGTAAGTGCAGGCAGGGCAGTGCCGCAGGCAAAAATTAATAACAAAAAATTGGCATTTCAAAAGATGTAAGTCCAAATGGGTAATTTTAAGGTATATATTTCCTGTAATTTACATGTTTATGTAAATTGTTTTCTTTTTTTTGATGTATTTTGTTTGTATAAATGTTATAATTGAGATAGTAAGGAGATGTTGTTAGTGAAAGCTTGTGTAATTAAAGGCGTTAAACAATTTGAAATTAAAGAAATTAATGAACCAGTTGCTGATGGAAGTAAAGTAATTATTGATGTTATTAAAACTGGTATTTGTGGTTCTGATATTCATAATTGGGTAAATGGTGCACCGAAAGGTCTTGTTATGGGACATGAATTTTGTGGTAGAGTAGTAGATCCTGGTGATAGATTGGATCTTGAAGTTGGAGATAGAGTTACTGCACTTCCTATTTCTCCATGTGGTAAATGTGAAGCTTGTCGTAAGGGTGAGGTTCAATATTGTAGTCAAACATGGAATGAAGCTGTTGGTTTATCTATAAATAATCCAGGTGGACTTACAAGTAGAATTGCTGTTCGTAGTGATATGGTAATTAAAGTTCCAGATGATATGATGGATGAAGAAGTTGCCATGGTTGAACCTGTTGCTGTAGGACTTCATGCTGCTCATTTAGGTAGAATTGCAGTTGGTGATGATGTACTTGTTATTGGTGGTGGAATCATTGGACTTGTTAGTGCGATGTTTGCTAAACTTGAAGGTGCTAGTAGAGTAGTTGTTACTGAAACTAATGAAGAAAGAGGTAAAAAGAGTGTTAAACTTGGTGTTGCTGATGAATGGTTTAATGCCCTAGATGAAAATTTAGTACCAAAGATGATGGAAAAAACTAATGGTGGTTTTGATGTAGTTATTGAGTGTTGTGGTAATAGTGCTGCAGTTAATAGTGCAATTACAATGGTTAAACCTGGTGGTATTGTTGTACTTGTAGGAGTTGCAACTGAAGCGGTACCAACATACACAGTAATGGCTGTTTTGAAAGAACTTGTAGTTCAAGGTGCTATTGCTTATACATATGATGAATTTAAGTCATGTATTGATTTAATTGCTAATCAAAAATTAGATGTTATGAAATTTGTAGATGATGTTGTGCCTTTAGATGGTGTTCAAAAAGCATATGAAAGACTAACTAGTGGTAAAGATTCTGCAGTTAAAATAATAGTTGATCCGAATAAGTAGTCTTTTATAAGACTATTTTTTTATAATTAAATGGAGGATTTATGAAAGATTATGATATTGATGTTTTAGTTAATAAAGATAATATGTTAGATATAAATTATGTGCCAAGTAATTTGTATGTTGTTGATGAAAATAAAAATAATTTTAGAAATTATCAAGATCCAAGTTTAAAACCAATGCTTAGAATTGATGTTAAGCCATATATTGATGCTTTGATTAGAGATGCTAATAATTTGGGATTTCCTTTGATTGTTGATAGTGCTTATCGTAGTGGATTTTATCAAAAACAAATTTTAGAAAATGAGATTAAATTAAAAGGGAGTGATGCATATAAATTAGTGGCATTACCTGGTGCTAGTGAACATCAAACTGGGTTAGCTATAGATTTTGCTTATTATAAAGATGGTGTTTACTCGGATGAGGTATTAGAAAGTGATAAAGAAGCTATTTGGTTAAAAGAAAATGCTTATAAGTATGGGTTTATACTTAGATATCCGAAGGGTAAAGAAGATATAACGGGGTTTAATTTTGAACCATGGCATTATAGATTTGTGGGATTAGAACTTGCTTTAGAGTTATATCAAACTAATCAAACATTAGAAGAATATAAAAAATGTGTAAAGTCGTTGTAATTTTACATATTTTTTTATTTTGAAAAAAATGGATTTGTGGTATATTTATGAAGTGGAGGAATTATAATGGATGAGTTTGAAATTTATAATAATTTAAGTAGAGCTTTTGCAAGACATCAATTAGTGGAAAAATTTTGTTTTGAATTGCGGGTTGGTAAATTGTTATTTGACGAAGAGTTAGATTTGCTTATGTTAATTAATGATAGTCATTCTACCTTTGTATTTACTGATGAAGAATATAAAGAAGCATATGAAGAATCTAAGAAAATATTAAAAGAAATCTTGTGAAAGAGGTCTTATGAAAAGAAAAAGCAATGGATATATAGCTGTGATAAGTTTATTACTTGCATTAGCACTAGGTGTTGTTTATAATTTTGAAGATATTGAAAATAAATTAAGTAATAGTACTGATGATAATACTAATGAAGTTGTAAATAATATTGGTGTTTTAGATATACCTGATTATAGTGGATATAATTATATTGTATTAAATAATAATGAACCTGAGTTTGATGAGAGTATTGATACAAGTAAATCTTTTGAAGAATATAGTGAGTTAGATGAACTAGGTAGAGCAGGTGTTGCAATTAGTAATATTGGTAAAGATTTAATGCCTACGGAAAAAAGAGGTTCAATTGGAATGATTAAACCAACTGGGTGGCACACTGTAAAGTATGATATAGTTGATGGAAAGTATTTGTATAATAGATGTCATTTAATAGGTTATCAATTGACAGGTGAAAACGCAAATCCTAAAAACTTGATTACATGTACAAGAGAAATGAATACAAAAGGAATGTTAGATTTTGAAAATGAAGTAGCTGATTATATTAAAAAAACTAATAATCATGTTTTATATAGAGTAACACCTGTATATGAGAATGATGACTTGCTTGCAAGTGGTGTTAAGATTGAAGCTAAATCTGTTGAAGATAATGGTGAAGGTATAAAATTTAATGTTTTTGTTTATAATATTCAAACAGGTATAAATATTGATTATAAAACTGGAGATAGTAGTTTAAAATAAGGAGATGGATAAAATGGAAAATAAAAAAGTAGCTGTAATTACTGGGGGAGCAAGTGGTATAGGGCTTGCAACAGGCAAGAGACTTAAGAGTATGGGTTGTGAAGTTGTGTTAGTAGACTGGAGTGATAATGTAGAAAGTATTGCTTTAGAAAATGGACTTATGGGTATTAAGTGTGATGTATCAAATGAAGAAGATGTTAAACATTGTATCCTAGAAGTAATAAAAAAATATAATCATATAGATTATTTAGTTGCTAATGCTGGTATTGGGGGAAGTGCTAGTTTACCTCATGAAGTTAGTTTAGAAGAATGGAATAAAGTTATTGGAGTTAATCAAACTGGTATATTTTTAATGAATAAATATGTTATAAGTGAAATGCTTAAAACTGGTGGTGGTTCAATTGTTAATACTTCATCAATGTATGGTTTAGTTGGAACCAATATGAGTTTTGCTTATTCTGCTAGTAAGGGGGCAATTAATCAAATAACTAGATCTTTGGCTTTAACTTATGCTAGAGAAAATATCAGAGTTAATGCAATTGCTCCGGGTTATGTTGATACACCGATACTTGCAATGGTTCCAGATGATGCTAAAGCTGCTATGGCTAATCAACTTCCAATTGGAAGACTTGGTAAAGATACGGAAATCGCTGATTTAATTTGTTTTTTACTAAGTGATGAAGCATCATTTATTACTGGTGCTATAGTTCCAATTGATGGAGGATATACTGCAGCATGAGAAAACTCGAACTAAATAAGGTTTATAAACATTTTAAAGGTGACTTATATATTGTACTTGATGTTGCAATTAATAGCGAAACTGATAAGAAAATGGTTGTGTATAGAGCGTTATATGATGATTGCAAATTATATGTTAGGGATTATGATATGTTTTTAAGTGAAGTTGATCATGTTAAATATCCGGATGTAAATAATAAGTATAGATTTGAATTACAAAATATTAAGAGCGTAAAAAATTCTTAGTATTTTTTTGTTTTTATAGAATTTTTTTTAATTAAATAGTATAATTAGGTTAGATATTATTTAGTGAGGTGTTTTATGAAGAAAAGAATAAATGCTCAAAAAATGATTAAAATGGCTTATAAAGAAACAAAAAGAAGTTCTTTGGCTATTTATTTAATTCTTAGGTTTTTAGTTGTAGTTTGTATGTTTTTGCAAATAATTAGAGGGGATTTAAATAATGCTTTATTATGTTTATTATCTTTAGTCTTGTTATTTGCTCCATTATTTATTCAAAATAAATATGAAATTACTTTGCCTGATGGTTTAGAAATAAGTATTTATTTATTTATATTTTCTGCTGAAATACTTGGTGAGATTAATAATTTTTATGGTATTATTCCTCATTGGGATACTTGCTTACATACTATAAATGGATTTTTAGCTACAGCAGTTGGTTTTTCTTTAGTAGATTTATTAAATAAAAATAGTAAAGATATTAATTTATCACCCTTTTATTTATGTTTAGTTGCTTTTTGTTTTTCTATGACTATTGGTATTTTATGGGAATTTTTTGAATATGGAGGGGATAAATTAATGAAATTTGATATGCAAAAAGATACTCTTGTTACTAATATTTCGTCCGTTTATTTAAATCCTGATAATGAAAATAAACCTGTTGTTGTTGATAATATTGGAAAGACCGAAATTTTTGATAAAGATGGAAAGTTATTATATGTTATTGATGATGGGTATTTGGATATTGGTTTAAATGATACTATGAAAGATTTATTTGTTAATTTTATTGGAGCTTTAGTTTTTAGTTTTTTTGCATATATTGGTCTTAAAAATAATAAGAGTAGTTCTGTTGTTAAAAAATTTGTTCCTATAAAAGAAAAACGTAAAATGGCAGAATCTGTTAAGAATTGTTTAATGAAATAAAGAAAGGAGATATTATGGCTTATATAGAATTTAATAATGTTTTTAAAGTTTATAAAATGGGTGAAGTTGAAATTAAAGCACTTTCAAATACTTCTTTTAAAATAAATAAAGGTGAATTAGTTTGCATATTAGGACCTTCCGGTGCTGGTAAAACTACTTGTTTAAATATTTTAGGTGGTATGGATAAATTAACTAGTGGTGATGTTTTTGTTGATGGTAAGTGTATTAATAAACTAAATGACAAAGAATTAATTAAATATCGTAGGAATGATATTGGTTTTGTTTTTCAGTTTTATAATTTAATTCAAAATTTAACGGTTATTGAAAATGTAGAATTAGCTACTCAATTATGTAAAGATTCTTTGAAGCCTGATGATATTTTGGATAAAGTAGGTCTTAGCAATAGAAAGAATAATTTTCCAGCACAACTTAGTGGTGGGGAACAACAAAGAGTTGCAATAGCTAGAGCTATTTGTAAAAATCCTAAATTGTTATTATGTGATGAACCTACTGGTGCACTTGATTATATAACCGGAAAACAAATTCTTAAATTGCTTCAAGATACATGTAGATTAGAACATATGACAGTAATAATTATAACTCATAATTCTGCTATTTGTCCAATGGCTGATAAAGTTATAAAATTTAAAAATGGTGCAGTTAGTGATGTTATTATTAATGATAAACCTATGGATATAAAGGATATTGAGTGGTAATATGAAAACTATGTTATTTAAACATATTTTTATGAAAATTAGAAAAAATTATAAAAGATTTTTATCGCTTTTGTTTATGGCACTTCTTGGTATTGGCTTTTATGCTGGAATTGAGGCTTGTAGTCCAGATATGCTTAAAACTTTAGATAAATTTTATGATGATAATAATGTTTATGATATTTTAATTTTTTCTAATTTGGGTCTTGATGATAATGATATAGATCATTTATCCAATATTGATGGTGTTGATAAAGTTATAGGTTCTTATGAAAAAGATACTTATTTAAAACTTAATAATGAACAATTTGTTATTAAAGTAATAGGTTTAAATGATAATATTAATAAAGTTTATATCGAAGATGGAAGACTACCTAATAATAATGATGAAATTGTTGTTGAAAAAAAGATGATTGTTGATAATAACTTAAGTATTGGAGATTCTATTGATATTTTAGGTGGTAATAAGAAAATAGTAGGAACAATTATAAGTCCTTTGTATTTTTCTACTGAAAGACCTAGTACTAATTTAGGAAGTGGGAAAGTTAATTATTATGCTTATACTTTAAGTGATTTATTAAAAAGTGATTATTATAGTGTTGTATATTTAACAATTAAAGATACTATGTATATGCTTACTAATAGTAAAGAATATCAAAATACTATTGATAATTTTGTAGAAAAAATTAATGTTATAAAAAAAGATAGAGAAGAAGAAAGATATGATGAATTATATGGTAAGTTAATTTCTGATAGTAAATTATATGGTATTAATATAAATGAAGATGATTTTGTTAAACCACATTGGTATATTTATGATAGATTTGATAACAATTCTTATAAAGAATTAATTAATGCTAGTGATAATATTAAAAATTTGGGAAATGTATTTCCTTTAATATTTTTTGGTATTGCTATATTAGTTAGTCTTATTTCAATGATGAGAATGATTGAAGAAGATAGGACTGAAAATGGGACATTGAAGTCTTTAGGTTATAGTAATTTTTATATTATTTTAAAATATGTTATATTTTCTTTATTGGCTACAATTATAGGTGGAGTTTTAGGAGTTTTTATTGGTTCTTATTTGATTCCTTATGTTATATGGAATATTTATAAAAAGATATTTTATATACCAATATTTTTATATTCTATTAATAGTGTTTATAATATGCTTGGTTTTTGGTTTTGTATATTATGTATTAGTGGAACTGCTGTTATTATTTGTATTTTTAATTTAAAAGACGTTCCAGCAAATTTAATGAGACCAAAAGTACCTAAATCAGGTAAGAAGATTTTATTAGAAAAAATAACTTTTATTTGGAAAAGATTTAAGTTTTCTGATAAAATTACTTTTAGAAATATTTTTAGGTATAAATCAAGAGCACTAACTACTATATTTGGTATTGCAGGATGTACAGCTTTAATTTTAGCTGGTTTTGGATTAAAGGATTCTATTAAAAATATAAGTGATTATCAATTTAATAATATATTTAAATATGATAAAATGATGGTTATAAATGAAAATAATGATTATAATGAGTTAGTAAATAATATTAGAAGTGAAGAAAATGTTTTAAATGTTGTTTTAGTTAATTATCAAAGTGTTAGTGTTTTAAAAGGTGATGATAAACAAGATGTATCTTTGATTGTACCAGAAGAATTTAATAAACTAAATGATGTTATTTCCTTAATAAATTATAAAGATAATAATATAATTTATGATACATTAGAAGATAATACTTGTGCTGTTAGTGAAAAAACTGCTAGACTTTTAAATATAAATACTGGAGATTATATTGATGTAATTGATAATGATAATAATATTTACAAAATAAAAGTTTCTTACATAGTTAAAAATTATATTAATCAATATATGTATATATCTAAAAATACCTATAATAATTTATTTGGTAATTATAAAGTTAATTCGTTATTAATTGATTTAGATAAGTATAGTGTAAATGAAAGTAATGATTTTGATAGTAAATATATTTCTAGTAAAGATGTTATTTCTATTGTTAATAATCGTGATATTAAAGATACATTAAATGATATGTTGTCTTCGATTGATTCTATTGTGGCTATTTTAATTATTGCTGCAGCGATGCTAGCTTTTGTTGTTTTATATAATTTATCTAATATTAATATTAGTGAGAGAAAAAGAGAGATTGCTACTTTAAAAGTATTAGGTTTTTATGTAAATGAAGTAGATAAATATATAAATAGAGAAACTATTTTATTAACTTTATTAGGTATTAGTTTTGGTTTATGTTTTGGGTCATATTTATGTCATTATATTATATCTACATGTGAGCCTGATTATTTATTATTTGATAGGCAAGTATTCTTATTAAGCTATGTTTTTTCTGCTTTAATTACTATTATATTTTCTATTATTGTATTAATTTTTACTCATTTTAATTTAAAGAAAATTAATATGGTTGAATCTTTAAAGAATGTAGAATAGAAATGGTGGTTATATGAAAAATATATTAATTCATTTATTGTGTTTATATTTTGGTGTAATTTATTAAAAAGGAGTGTAGTATGGATCAAGAAAAATTTGGAAAATTAATTAAAGAAATAAGAAAGAAAAATAATTTAACTCAAAAACAATTTGCTGATAAATATAATGTTACCTACCAAGCTGTAAGTAAATGGGAAAATGGTTTAAATATGCCTGATACTTCTTTAATCAGACAAATTAGTAAAGATTTTAATATTAGTTTAGATGAATTATTTGATGGAATGTATAAAAAAAATAATTATAAAAAAAGATTTATATATGTTTTTATTTCTATTTTTATGTTTATTATTATTGTTGTATTATTTTTATTTATTTTTAAATTTTTAAATAATGATAATGATTTTCAATTCAAAACATTATCTAGTGAATGCAAAAATTTTAATATTTCTGGTAATATATCTTATAATGAAAATAAATCTGCTATTTTTATTAATAAAATTGAGTATTGCGGGGGAAATGATGTTAGAAAATATAAGTCTATTGAATGTACTTTATATGAATCAAATAATGATGTTGAGAGAAAAATTGGTAGTTGGAGATCTCAATATGAAAATATTACTTTAGAAGAGTTTTTAAAAGATATTGTATTTTCTGTTGATAATTATGAAAATACTTGTAAAGAATATAAAGAAAATAGCTTGTATCTTTCTATTAATGCTAATGATTTTAATGATACAGTTATTAGTTATAAAGTGCCTTTAAAATTAGATAATTGTAATAGTAGTAGTAAACTCAACTAAATGTTGAGTTTTTTCAACTTATACGTTATTGGTTTTTAATTTATTTTGTTATAGTATTTTATTTGGAGGAGATATTATGAAAAAAAGTATAGTTATAGTTATAACAATTGCTAGTTTTTTACTAGGTGGTTTAGGTAGTTATTTTATATTTAGTAAATCTAATGAAGAAGATATTAAAGCTTTAAAAGCTTTACCTAAGCAAGAGAAGTCTGAAGGGCTTAGAGGGGTATATGATATAGATAAAAATATTAATGAAAAAACCATTGATAATTATCTAGGTAGAAGTGATACTGTTTATCGTGATGTAAGAATGCTTATGGATAGTGCAACATGGGAAAATAAGGGAGGAGAAAGAGAATTAACTGGTTTTGTTGAAGGCTTTGAGGTTGTTCCTTATGCTTATTTGACTGAGTTTCCCCAAGAATATGTAGATCAAAAGAAAAATGAAAATGTATTTGGTTTATATAAAGGAAAAACTTTATTTTCTTTAGATAAAGATGGTAATTATGTTGCTAATTATAAAGAATCTATGGATATCTTAGAGTATTTATTTCCTAAGGATAAGTATATATTTATTATGTGTGGTGCCGGAGGATATGCAAATTTTACTAAACAAATGCTTGTTAGTTTAGGTTGGGATAAGGAAAAAATTTATAATGTTGGGGGATATTGGAATTACGAAGGTAATCATGGTGTAAGTACAGTAAATAAAAATGGTTCTAAGATTAAATATGATTTTTGGAAAGTAAATTATCATAATATTGATTTTGATAATTTAACAAAGATTAAATAATGAAGAAAAAAGTTTTATTAATTATATTAATTATATTAATTGTATTATCTTTTTTAGTCACAATTATTTTAAAACAAAATAATAAACCATTTTATCTAGAAGATAGTTATTATGGTATAAATAATGTAACTGAAATTAATGTCGATGAACTTAATGAATTAATTAATAATAAAAAATCTTTTGCTGTATTTGTTTATCAACCAATGTGTATAACTTCTTGTGATTTTGAAAAAGTTTTAGATGAATTTTTAGAAGAAGAAAAAATAAGTATTTATAAAATAGCTTTTTCTGATATAAAAGATACTGAAATTGGTAAATCAGTTAAATTTTATCCTTCATTTATTATTTATAATAATGGTAATATGATTGATTTTTTGGAATCTAATAAAGATGAAGATGTTAATTATTATACTTCTAAAGAAGGCTTTAAAAAATGGTTTACTAAGTATGTAAAATTAAAGAATGATATTAATGAAGAATAAATTAATTAATAGAGTAAATTTTAAATAGATGATTTTGGTGTTAAACTGATGTCATCTTTTTTTATTTTGTATTTTTGGTGATTCAATTATATGAAAATTATAATGAAGTTATTGAAATTGAAAATAATGCATTATTAATATAAGCAAAAATAATATCAAGTTCTGGTAAAATAAAATACAACAAAAAAGGTATTTCTGTTGGTTCTTTAGATAAAAATGATTATTATCTATATCAAGTATTATGA
>CAKOKR010000022.1 GCA_934095965.1 uncultured Bacilli bacterium | reverse complement strand
GTATATTTTAATATAGAAAATAATACATTCAAATATACATTAGGTGAAGACAAACCAGAACTTATATTAACAGTTACAGGACCAGATGGAAGTGAAGTAACAGAAATATCAGGACTAAAATACACAACAGTCCAAGATAGAGAAAACAAAACAGTAAAAGGTTTTGATGTTACAACAACGAATGGTTTAATAACTATAGCAAATAAGAAAACAATAACAGCAACACCAAGTAAAGAAGAACAATATACGTTAAAGCTTACATTTGTAAACTATGAAGGAGATCAAACAGAAAATGCAACAAGTACGTTAAGTGCAAAGGTTATGATACAAAAAGAAGAAATAATTCAAACAGCTATAAATAAAATTTGTAAGAAAGATCAAAAATTAAGCGAATGTATCATAGCAACAAATGTTATTGATGAAACACTATATCATCATGATGCAACGTTAACAAATGGAGCAGGAGATAATTCATACAGATTTGCAGGAGCAAGTGATCAAGTAAATAACTATGTATGTTTTGGTTCAAACGTAACACCATGCCCAACAGATAATCTATATAGAATAATCGGAGTATTTGATCATAAAATAAGTGAAAAACAAACAGAAAAAAGAGTAAAATTAATCAAATATGATTATGCAACAAGTGCATTATTAGGTGCAGATGGAGATTATAAACAAGCATATACAGCTACAGGGAAAAGTTCTTCAAATTATAAAGGAAATAATTTAGCCAATATAGCAGGATATACATGGAATTATAAAAATAATACAACAATAAATAGTGGATATGGATCAAATACATGGAGTACAAGTTTGTTAAATAAAACAAATTTAAATAAAAACTTCATAGCAAATATAGGAGCTGACTGGGCAGCTAAAATAGCAGAAACAACATGGAAGGTTGGAGGAAATATATGGACAAATATAGGAACTCGACCAGCTAAAACAGCATATCAAAACGAGATAGTAAATCCAGTAACAACAAATACAACGGATAATGCAACAGAGTATAGTGCAAAAATAGGATTAGTGTATGCAAGTGACTATGGATTTGCAGCAGCACCAAGTGCATGGACTACAGCTCTTAATAATTATGATGGCGAAGCCATCAAAAGTGTCAATTGGATGTATATGGGACTATATGAATGGACTATTTCCCGTTATGTTTCCCGTAATGCGAACATTGCCTCTTATGTGTTAAGTGTGAATAACGCTGGCTACCTGAACAGCAACGACGCGAGTATTGCGCTTGCTTTGCGGCCAGTCTTCAGTCTCTCATCTTCCGTGAACTATGTATCGGGAAGTGGCACAGCCGCTGATCCGATCTCAATAAACTAGGATCGGACATGCCTGTCTAGCGCGTCCGCGTGCTAGGTCAGGCGGGTGCAAAATAATGCGAAGGTATGAAATTGGTGTGGTTGAAGAACCCTACTGCCGAGTCTCGCGGTTAGTGCGAGGATAGGCAGCGGCGCCAAGTTATCAACAAAAATGCGTAAAAAAATGGGCGTTTAATGGTAGTTTAGTTAATGTAAGACCCACTGTTGTTTGTACCATTTTCATATAAATGGAATTAGGGTAATCTTGTGGATAAATTTCCCGTAATGCGGACAATGCCTATAATGTTATAAATGTTATTATAAAAACTGATAGAAATGTCAATGTTAAAAGTTGATAATTTTTCTTTAAATGACTTAGAAAAAGTTGTTGAAGGCGCTTAGGATAATACTATTAATGAATAATGATAAATTCTTGATAATTAAAAATATCAAGATTTTTATATTGAGTTTAGAAAAATTATTAATTACGTTTCCTAAAAAAGATATGTTTAGTAAAAATATGGTATATCAAGATGTCCTAGATATCCTAGAGCTTGTTACTAAAGCTAATTATGAAAATAGGATAGACTATAAAAAGACATTTCAAATAGAAGCTTTATCTAAGATAAACAGAATAGATTTTTATTTAGAAAGAGCATATAAATTAAGATATATAAGTGAAAGACAATGTATTAATGCAATAAGTGATTTAGAAAAAATAAATAAAATGATATATACTTGGTGTAAAAATGAAAAATAGTATATCTTTAGATAATTTGTTATTTATATATGAAAAAGTGATTAGTAAGAATATTAAGAATAAGAAAAAATTATATGACTTTGAAATAAATAAGATGCAGTATATAGAAAATATTATGTATATGCTTAATAATGGTTATGTAGGACATAACCATTATAATATATTTTTAATATATGAACCTAAATGTAGATTAGTTATGAGTTTATCTGTTAAAGATAAAGTTATAACTCATTTTGTTACTAGATATATATTAGAAAATAAACTAACTAAGTATTTAGATGATAGAAATGTTGCTACTAGAAAAGGGATGGGTACTGATTATGCTGTTAAGCTAGTTATTAAGTATATGAATAAGTTAAAACAAAAATATAATAAGCTTTATGTTCTTAAACTAGATATTAGTAAGTATTTTTATAGTATAGATCATGATGTTTTAAAAAACTTAATGATAGATAAATTGGATACTTATGAATATGATATTATTAATAAAATAATAGATAGTACTAATAAAAAGTATATTAATGATACTATTAATAATTTAAAACTTAAAAAGAATGTAGATATACCATTATATGAATATAATAAGGGGTTACCTATAGGTAATATGACTAGTCAGTTTTTATCTATATATTATTTGTATATGTTAGATCATTATATAGTAAATAATTTACATTTAAAATATTATGTTAGATATATGGATGATTTTATTATATTTGATAATGATTTAAATCATTTAAAAAGGTGTAAAGATATAATAATTGATATTCTAGAAAATGAATATAAATTAAAGGTTAATAAAAAGAAGACATTGATATGTAATATAGATAGTGGTTTTAGTTTTTTAGGATATACATGTAAAGTGATAGATAATAAAACTATTGTTAGAATAAAGAAGAGTAATATAGATAAAATAAAGAAAAGAGTTAAAGAAGTAAAGTATTTATATGGTAATAAAAGAATAGATATTTATAAAGCTTTTTGCACTATTATGACCTATACTTATAGTTATAAGTTTAGTGATAATAAAAAGATAAAGAAAGTTATAAATAGGTATTGGTATGAAAAATAAGTATTACTTTTTTAAAAAGATGTATAAAGAATATGTTGTTATTATAGAGATTAAGGGTAAATATAAAAGCTTTGGATATGATAAAGAGTTAATTAAATATATGAAGAATAATGATATAAATTATGTAATTGTGGATAGTGATTTTAAAGTAAGTGTAGTGCAAGTAAATCATATTAATAATTATAAGAAATATTTAATAATGAATTGGATTAAAAATAAATGTATATAAGTATGTGATGGAATGATATTTAATTGAGTTTTATGTAAATTTAGAATAAATTTTCAAATTTCAATTGTAATATCTTTTCTCATACTTATATCACTCCTTATCTATTATGAGATAATACAAGTATAACAAAAATAGTCATAAATATCTTAAAATTATGTCTTTTTAACTTTAAAATATTTATGGCTTTCTATTATACAATTTATAGTTACATCAAATTTTTAATTTATAAAGATAAATTAGGTTAAAAACATGGCAATGTCCATGTTTTTTTGATATAATTATTTTAGAATTGAGGTATAAAAATGAATGAAGAAGTAATAAGTAAAGTTAGTAAAAAAATAAATTTGAAGGAATATCAAATTAAAAATGTTATTGGTATGCTTAGTGAGGGAGCAACAATACCATTTATGGCTCGTTATAGAAAAGAAGTAACTGGTAATTTAAATGAAGATGAATTAAGACTAATTGAAACTGAATATAACTATATGGTTAATTTGCAAAATCGTAAAGAAGATGTTAAGAGATTAATTAATGAAAAAGGTATGCTTACTGATGAGTTAGTTAAAGCAATAGATGAAGCCACTAAGTTAAGTGAAGTCGAAGATATTTATACTCCATTTAAAGAAAAAAGAAAAACTAAAGGTACTGAAGCTATTAAACTTGGTCTTGAACCTTTAGCTAAAATAATTATGACTTTACCAAATAAAAGTAGAGAAGAAATAGCTAAAGAATTTTTAAATGAAAATGTTAAAAGTGTAGATGATGCTATTACTAATGCTGGGTATATTATTGCAGATTGGATTAGTGATAAACCAAAGTATAGAAAATTTATTAGAAAATATTATTGGTTTAATGGTCTTGTTAAAGGTAAATTAAAAAAAGGTGCAGTAGATGAAAATAAAGTATATGAAACGTATTATGATTTTGAATGTAAGATAACTAGTATTAAACCACATCAAGTACTTGCATTATCTAGAGCTGATAAAGAAAAAGTAGTAACTTATTCATTAAGTGTTAAAAAAGATGATATAATTAAATACTTAGAAAATGAAGTAATAGGTAATAAGAAGTCACCACTTGTTAGTGATATGATGAATTTTATTGAAGATGCATGGAAGAGATTAATTGAGCCATCAATGGAAAGAGATATTAAAGCTGAATTATATGATAAAGCTAGTGAATTTGGTATTGGTGAGTTTGGAAATAATTTAGAAAATTTACTTCTTACTCCGCCGATTAAAGGTAGTGTAGTTTTAGGTTTTGATCCAGCATTTAGAACTGGGTGTAAACTTGCAGTATTATCTGAGACTGGTGAAGTTTTAGAAATTGGAGTTATTTATCCACATGAACCTAAAAAAGAAGTTGATATGGCTGAAAAGATAATCTTAGCTTTGATTCAAAAACATAATATTAAAATTATTGCTATTGGTAATGGTACAGCTTCACGTGAAAGTGAAATGTTTGTTGCTAATTTAATAAAAAAATTTAATTTAGATGTTAAGTATGTAATTGTTAGTGAAGCTGGTGCTAGTGTTTATTCTGCAAGTCCACTTGCTAAAAAAGAATTTCCAGATTATTCTGTTGAACAAAGAAGTGCAGTATCTATTGGAAGAAGATTGCAAGATGCATTATCTGAACTTGTTAAAATTGATCCGAAGAGTATTGGTGTAGGGTTATATCAACATGATTTAAAACAAAAAGAACTTGATGATGAACTTGGTTTTGTTGTTAGTAAGGTTGTTAATGAAGTTGGTGTTAATTTAAATAATGCTAGTGATAGTATCTTAAATTATGTATCTGGTTTAAATAAAAAAATTATTGGTAAGATACTTGATTATAAAAAGAAAAATGGTAGTTTTAAAACTAGAGAAGAGTTAAAGAAAGTATCTGGTATGGATGATAAAATGTTTGAACAATGTGCTGGTTTCTTAAGAATATTTGGTAGTAATCCTTTGGATAAGACTAATATCCATCCAGAAGATTACGAGTTAGTTTTAAAAATACTTAATGAATATAATGTTAGTGAGTCTTTGGTTGGTACTAAAGATATGGAATCTAAGTTAAATGAAATAAATACTAGTGATATTATAAATAAATATAATATAAGTATAGATAAATGGGAAACAATTAAGAATAATTTAGTTAATGGAGTAATAGATCCAAGAGATGATATTAAACAAATGACACTTAGAAGTGATGTTTTAACAATTGATGATTTAGAAGTTGGTATGAGTTTGGAAGGAACAGTTAGAAATGTTACAGCTTTTGGAGCTTTTGTGGATATTGGTCTTCATGATGATGGTTTAGTGCATATATCAAAAATGAGTAAGTCATTTATTAAACATCCGAGTGAAATATTAAAAGTTGGTGATATTATTATTGTATATGTAATTGGTATTGATAAAGATAAAGGTAGAGTTAATTTATCTTTAATTGAGGAATAAGTATGAAAGCAATATTTAATTTAATAAAAGTAGCTATTATATTTTTACTTATTGGTGGTATATTTTTTCTTCTTATTAATGAAACATTTATTAATGAAGTTTTTAAAACTGAGGCAATGGATGGTGATGGAATAAGTATTAATAGATTTATGTATTTAGTACCAAGTGATAACAAGACTGATGCTATATTTTATACACCGATATCTTTTAGTAAGCTAGAAAATAAAAGAAAGAGTTATCTAAATAGTTTAGAGTCTTGTTATGGAATATATTATTATGATAAAGATAATGATATAACTATTACTAAGTATGATATTAATAATAATAAATATTTAAAGAAAGTATATATAAGTTATTCAAGTGGTAATTATTGTAGTGGAGATTATAAATTAACTGATATGTGGGTTTATGAATATACAAATTTAAGTAGTTTTATAAGGGGAGATATAACTGAAAAAGCTATGAATGGATTAATTGATACAATTTATAAAAGTAAAAAGGAAGATAATCCAGTGATAAGTAATTATAAAAATACAATAAGTATTAATGTATTATGTAGTAATAATGGGGAAGATTATAATTTGTATTTTGAAGATTTTAGTGAGAATCAATTGATTGTTAAAAAAGAAGAAAAAGGTGTAGTTAAATTTGCAGTATATGATATAGAAAATGTTAAAGATTTACTTAATAGTTTAGAGAAAAATAAATAACACAAGCATGAGCTTGTGCTATTTTAGTTAATGAGAAACATCAAGGAAAATTCCTTGGTAAAAATATGAAAAAGAGATGTTTCTCATTAGTTAATTATATTTTATATTTTGGCTATTGTCAAATAAAATTGCAATTATTTTTTTAATTATTAACAGAAATAAAACAAAATGCTTACAAAAATATAGACATATTCAATATTTTATGGTATATTATAGGTGCATAAGAAATTATGCACGCAAAATGCGTATAATATTAAAAAAGCTGGTGATTCCCACCAATAAGAGGAACTGAAAAAAGCGGTGATTCCCACCATATAAGAGGAACTGAAAAAAGCGGTGATTCCCACCATAAGAGGAACTGAAAAAAGAAACTAGAGAGCTAACTCTAGTTTTTTAAAAAAGAGATAGGGAGGTTTTTATGAGTGGTAAATTATCTTTAATTAGAGTTGATTCAAGATATTGTGATTATTTAAGAATGTTTGATAAGAGAGTGCCTTTTAATCATGGCATTAAAAAGGAAAGACCTTTTGTTGGTGTTTTGTTTGAAATAAAGGGGTGTAAGTATTTTGCACCATTATCTAGTCCAAAAGCAAAACATTTAAGATTAAAATCAAAGATGGATTTGTTGAAAATAGATAATGGTAAATTAGGTGTTATAAATTTTAATAATATGATACCTGTTAATGATGAAAGTATTATTTTTGTTGATTTTGAAAATGATAAATATAGTAAATTGTTAGTTGAACAGTTATATTGGTTAAATAGACATGTTCAAAAGATATATAAAATGTCACAGAAATTATATTTTGGATATTTAAATAATAAGTTAAATGTTAGTTTAAGGGATAGATGTTGTAATTTTAAATTATTAGAAGAAAAGTGTTTAGAATATAAATCAGAAGTTGGACAAGGCTTTTGCTATAATTACGTTTGTTAAATGAGAATAAATTATAGTATAAGATATGGAGGTATAAAATATGTATAGAGATGATTTTCCAATGTTAAATAAAGATATTATTTATTTTGATAATGGAGCTACAAGTTTAAAACCTAAATGTGTTATAGATAAAATAAAAGACTATTATGAAAATTATAGTGCTAATGCTCATAGAGGAGATTATGATATATCATTTAAAGTTGATGTTGAATATGAAAATGCTAGAGAAGAAGTAATGAATTTTATTAATGCAAAGAAAAAAGAAGAAATAGTTTTTACTAGTGGTACAACTGATTCTTTAAATATGATTGCTTTTGGTTTTTTTCAAAAATATTTAGAACCAAGTGATGAAATATTAATAACAACAAGTGAACATGCATCAAATGTATTATCTTGGTTTAGATTAAGTAAGATAATTGGTTGTAAAGTTAATTTTATTCCTTTAGATGAAGATTATCATGTAACTATAGATAATGTAAGAAGAAGTATTACTCCGAATACAAAGGTTATATCTATAGCAGGTGTTACTAATGTTATTGGAGATGTTCGTCCGATTAAAGAGATAACTAGGCTTGCTCATGAAAGAGATATATTTGTAGTTGTTGATGGAGCTCAAAGTGTTCCACATATTAAGACTGATGTTCAAGATTTAGATATAGATTTTTTAGCTTTTTCTGGACATAAAATGTTGGGACCAACTGGTGTAGGGGTACTTTATGGAAAGTATGAATTATTAGAACAACTTGATCCGGTTAGAGTAGGTGGAGGAATGAATGAATCTTTTGATACAGTTGATAGTGTGTATTATAAAGAAATACCAACAAGATTAGAAGCTGGTACTCCGAATATAGCAGGTGTTATAGGTTTAGGGGAAGCAATTAGATATATTAAAAAAATTGGTATAGATAAAATACATGAAAGAGAGTTATATTTAAGAAATTATTTAATTGAAAAGTTATTACCAATGGAACATATTGATATAATTAATTTAGAAGCTGATAGTGGAATAGTAGCATTAAATGTTGATGGGATATTTAGTCAAGATGTTGCTTATTATTTAAATAAATATAATATATGTGTTAGAGCTGGTAATCATTGTGCAAAGATACTTAAAAATGCAATAGGTGCAACAAATTCTTTGAGAGTTAGTTTATATTTTTATAATACTGAAACTGAAATAGATGAATTTGTAGAATTACTTAAGAATAAACAAAAAATAGAAGATGAAATGATTTAGTCTTCTATTTTCTTTTCTATTGCTTTATGATATACCTTTAGTATGTCTGATGCAAATACTTCTTTTGAGTATTTGTAGGTGCTGTTTTTAGCATTGGTTGACATTTCTTTGTATAGTTTTTCGTTAGTCAAAAGTTTTAAAATGTCATCAATAAATTCTTTATCACTATTAAATAAGTATCCATTGTAGTTTGGTATTATTGTTGCTTTAAATGATTCATCGTTGATACATAATGTTGGTTTTGATGATGCTAGTCCTTCGATGATTGTTAAACCTTGAGTTTCTGTTTTAGAAAAAGATGCAACAACATTAAATAAATTGTAGTATGATGGAACTAGGTCATATAAAACTTTATCTGTGAATATTATATTGTTTGTTAAATTAAGTTTTTTTGTTAATTCTTTTAAGTTATCTATATCTGGACCACCACCAACTAGCATTAGTTTTATATTTTTGTTTTCTTTTATTAGAGTTGGCATAGTATTGATTAGTTTATCAAAACTTTTTTCTGGTGCTATTCTTCCTACAGAACCTATAATGAAATCATCATCTGATAAATGGTATTTTGTTTTTATTTCTTTTATATTTTCTTTGATATCTTTATTTAAACTAAATTTATCTATGTCTATACCTGTTGGTATAACATTAATATTCTTTTTTATATTATATTTGTTTATAAATAATTCTTTTATTTTTTCTGTAGGCACAATTAGTTCATCACAATGTTTTTCACAGTAATATTTAGTTATTTTGATTGCTAGTTTTTTTGCTGCATTATTAAAGTGTCCATGCGTTACGTAATGAACATAATCTTCATATAATGTATGATATGTATGCACAACAGGTATATTTAGTTTTTTTGCTACTATTCTTGAAAAATAACCAATGCTAAATTCTGTTTGTGAATGTATTACATCAAGATTCCAATTTTTTATTATTTTCATTGCTTTGTTTGAATAAATACCTGTTAGTTTTGTTCCATATATACCAGTTTTAATCCCTGGTAAGTATATTATTTTGTTTTCTTCATCATATATAAATTTATTACTTATTAAGTTGGCAGTTACAATGTAAACTTGGTGATGCATTTTTTCTAGTGCTGTTTTTAACATTTTGATGCTTGTTGTTACACCGGAGATGTGGGGTTCATAAGCATCTGTGAATATTCCTATTTTCATTTTTACCTCGCTTTATATATTATAAGTATAATATATTTTGTTGCTTTTTTCAATTTAAAAGTGTATGATATAGATGGTGGTGTTAGTGAAATACGTAAAATTAATAATAAAAGTAGTTTTTATTGTAATAATTATTTTGTTGTTAGTTATACTTGGTATAAATTTTTATGTTAAATTAAGTAGTAAAGGTGATATTGTTAATAATCCAGATGAAGGAAAAGATGCAATATTAGTACTTGGTGCTGGTCTTAGGAATGGAAAACCTAGTCCGATACTTAAAGATAGATTAGATACGGCGATTAAGTTATATAAAGATGGTGTTTCTAAAAGAATAATTGTTAGTGGAGATCATGGTAAAAAGTATTATGATGAAGTAAATGTTATGAAAGATTATTTAATTGATAATGGAATTGATTCTAATAATATATTTATGGATCATGCAGGGTTTTCTACCTATGATAGTATTTATAGAGCCAAGTATATATTTCAAGCAAATGATATTGTGATTGTTACACAGAAGTATCACTTGTATAGAAGTTTATATATAGCTAAGAGATTAGGTCTTAATGCTGTGGGTGTATCTGCAACACTTAGAGATTATACGGGCAGTTTAAAGTTTGAAGCAAGAGAAATTCTTGCACGTGATAAAGATTTTGTTAAAGTTATGTTTAAACCAGATGCTGATGTAATGGGTGATGTAATTCCTGTTACTGGTAATGGGGAAGTAACTTTTGATAAATAAGGAGGAATGTATGAAATATTTAATTAATGCTTTTTGGGGTTTTTGTATGGCTTTAGCTGATAGTGTTCCTGGTGTTTCTGGAGGAACTATTGCTTTTATTTTAGGGTTTTATGATAAGTTTATTAATTCACTAGATAGTTTGTTTTATGGAGACTTTGATGAAAAGAAAAAAGCTTTTTGGTTTTTACTTAAACTTGGAAGTGGTTGGATTGTTGGTCTTTGTTTAGCTACATTTATTTTAACTAAGTTTTTTGAAAGTAAGATATATGCAGTTAGTTCATTATTCTTAGGTTTTGTTATATTTTCACTACCTTTGATTACAAAAGAAGAAAAAGATTGTTTAAAAAATAATTATAAGAACTTAATATTTAGTTTGATTGGAATACTTGTAGTTGTTTTAATTACTTATTTTAATCCTGTTAGTGGAGGTACATCAGTTAATATAGCACATTTAAATATTGGACTTATTCTTTATATTTTAGTGGCTGGTATGGTTAGTATATCTGCGATGGTATTACCTGGTATATCTGGTTCAACACTTTTATTAATATTTGGTTTATATATTCCAATTATTAGTGCAATTAAAGAATTTTTATCATTAAACTTTACTTATGTACCTGCATTATTTGTATTTGGTATTGGTATACTTTTAGGTATTGGTTTAGTTATTAAAATTATAAAAGTTTGTTTAGAAAAGAAAAGAAGTGCAACCGTCTATTTAATACTTGGACTTATGATTGGATCATTATATGCAATTATAATGGGACCTAAGACACTTGAAGTACCAAGGGATGCACTTAATATACATACATTTAATATAATAATGTTTATTATAGGTGGTGTAGTTGTAATGGGACTTGAAAAAATAAAGAATGTGTTAAAAGAAAAACATATAGAAGGATAGGTTATGAAGAAGTTTAGGTATGTTTTAGCGGGTATTTGTTTTATTATATTTTTAGGTATTATGTATAGTGTTTTAAAATATGATAGTTTAAGTATAGATACTAGTGTTTATAATTTTATTAGTAATAATATAATGACTAATGGGTTACACCCATATGTTAAGGTAATTACTGAATTAGGTGGAGTTGGATTTACAGTAGTGCTAACACTCTTAATTATTATATTTAGTAAAAAATATAGATGGTTTATAGCTGGTAATGTAGTTGTTACAACATTAGTAAATCAAATAGTTAAACATATAGTAAGAAGACCAAGACCAAGTGTTTTAAGATTAGTGGAAGAATCTGGTTATAGTTTTCCATCTGGTCATTCTATGGTAAGTGTTGCTTTATATGGTATTATTGTTTACACAATATATAAGAATGTTAAAAATAAATATGTAAAATGGATAAGTATTGTATTACTTAGTTTATTAGTTTTATTGATTGGTTTTAGTAGAATATATGTAGGTGTACATTATTTTACAGATGTAGTAGGTGGATTTACATTAGGTTTAGTTGTATTAATTATATATATTGATATATATGATAAAGTAAAGGTGAAATATGAAAAGTAATAGTTTATTAGATAGTTTTAAATATGCATTAATGGGTATAGGAGAAGCTTTTAAGCAAGAAAGAAATTTAAAAGTACATACATGTATGATGATATTAGTTGTTATAGCGGGTATTTATTTTAAATTAAGTACTTGGGAATGGATTGTTTGTTTAATTGCTTTTGCATTAGTTATTGGGGCTGAAATGATTAATACTTCATATGAAGAAATGGTTAATTTGTTATCACCAGAGAAGAGATTGGAAGCAAAATATGCTAAAGATATTGCAGCAGGAGCTGTTTTAGTGTTTGCATTTTTCTCAGCTGTTATTGGGTTAATTATATTTGTGCCAAAGATTATTGAATTATTTTAACGAAAAAGGTATTGCACCGAAAAGAAATAAATGGTAAAATTTTAGTAGAATAGAGAGGAAGTCTTTTTAAATGGAAAATAAAAAAACAGTTATTTACAGTATCGTAGCACTAGTGGCACTAGCACTTCTAGTAGTCGGAGCAACATATGCATATTTTCAAAACCAATATGGTTCTGCATCAAATGCAGATGTCAAAGTAACAACTTACACTACAGATGTATTAACTTTTGATACAGGAGATGCAATAAATATAACTGCAGATCAAGAAACATTCGCAGAAGGAAAAGGTAATAGAACTGGTTCAACATTTGCAAGAGCAACTCTTCAAGCAAATAATAAAACAAATACTGCAACTGCAAATTATTACATGTATTTAAATATAGAAACAAATACATTTACATACACTAACACTGGTACACCAGAGTTAATATTGCAAGTTGTAGATAAGACATCTGGTAACCCAGTAACTAGTATAACAGGTCTAGATTATGTAACAGTAACAGATGGTAAAAATACTTCAATATCTGGATTTGATATCACAACCAAAAATGGGTTAATAGCATTATTCTCAAACAAAGAAATAAGTGCATCACCTAAAACTGTTGAAGAATACACAATTACAATAACATTAGTAAATCATAACTTTGATCAAAATGTTAATACAGGTAAAAATTTAAGCGGTAAATTAATTATTCAAAAAGAAAAAATGAAAACTTCTTTAGCAGATTATGTAATAACTCGATATACAGGAACACAAGGAGAAAACAATATATATTATCATGATGCAAACCTAACAAATGGAGCAGGAGATAATTCATATAGATTTGCTGGAGCAAATCCAAATAACTATGTATGCTTTGGTTCAGATGATGCTACATGTCCAACTGAAAACCTATATCGAATAATAGGAGTAATAGATGGAAAAGTAAAATTAATTCATGCAAATGGAGCAACAACTACTATGCTTGGAACAGATGAAGGATATGTACAAACATATGGAAGTTCATCAAGTTATAAAGGAAATGAAGACTTAACAAAGATAGGTAGATATAAATGGAATAAAACAAAAAATAATACATGGAGTACAAGCACAACTAATACAATTAATTTAAATAAAAACTTCTTAACATATTTAGATAGCAAAAATACAAAATGGAAGAATATGATAGATGATACAACATGGTATGTAGGTGGGATGACTAGAGCTAATGCAGAATATTCAAATGCAAAAACAGCATACACTTATGAAGTTGGATCAAATAAAGATGCAACAGCAACAGTAAATGCCAAAATAGGATTAATATATGTAAGTGACTATTATTATGCAGCGACTCCAGATTATTGGACATTACCAGGGTATAATTCATCAAGTGGAAATGATTATAGAAAAGCTACAAATGATAATTGGCTATACACAGGTTTAATCGAATGGACGATTTCGCGTAATTCTGATGGTTCCGACTTTGCGCTTGTTGTGCGTGGCGTTGGTTTTCTGACTGACGATGCTGTTATCCACTTGTATGGGTTTGCCGTTCGGCCGTCTTTCAGTCTTTCATCTTCCGTAAAATTTGTATCGGGTGAAGGCACAGCCGTAAAACCGTTCAGAGTAAACTTGTGATTAGAGATTATGCATGTCTAGGACGTAAGTGCTAGGCATGCGGGGTGCAAAATTGTGCAGTGTCAAGTAAGTGTAAAAAACTTTGCAAGAACGTTTATGAAGCCATGTCTGCCAAATGCAGGCATGGCGTACGCCAAAAAATGATTAATTTAACTATGTCTTTCCAAATATAAATGATATTATATTAATTCTTGAATGTCTTTAGAATGTGTAATTATAGGTTGCACATTTTCTTTTTTTGTGGTAAGATATTCTACCAGAAACGGGGGAATTAGTATGTTTTATGATGAAACATTAATGAATTTAGATAATATAGTAGTAGATGAAGAAGAAGTTATAAGTGAACATGTTAATAAAATAGCTAGGGTAACTATTGAATATAATCATTTAAGAAGAATAGCAGAAAAGTATAGAAATCCTAGAAACGAAGTTGAAAAATATGATTTACTTGTTGCTTTAAATAGATTACCAATATTACAACATGATTTGAAAACTTTAAGAAAGATGAATAATGAAGAAATTGTCGTTCAAGCAAAAGTTAAGAAATATGCATTCTTAGAAGCTAAAAAAAGATATGAAGCACTTTCTAGTGTTGAAAAATTAAAATCAAAAGTAAATGGTAAAAAGTTAAATTGGCAATCTATTAAAAATGATCCATCAGTTACTGTTGATTATTTAAATCAAATGTATAATGAAAAATCAAGATAAGTTAATAATTAGTAATAGTTATTAACTTTTTGTATTGTAAAAGGATTAGTTGATTTTGCTAATCCTTTTACAATATTTTTCGATATTATCTTTATCATAATTATTGTTCTTTATTATTTCATAATATTCATTATTAGTGTCTTTATTGCATCTTATTACATCATAAAATAATGTATCATAGTATATTGCATTTTCACTAGTTACTTTAACAATTGAAAATCTTGGTGCTTGTTTAATATTTTTAACACTTATATAATCTATTAAAAATAATAATAGAATAAATAATATAAAGTAAGTTATACATATAAGTATTTTATGTTTTTTAGTAATAATTATTAAACCAATTAGTGAGATAAGACCTCCGAATATAGAATAGATAGAACCCCATGAACTTTCACTTGGAAATATAGTCATTGCTGTAATTGCAATAATTATACCAAATGTAATAAAAGTAATTCCAATTATATTATTTTTGTTAGTTACTTTTTTATTTGTGTAATCAATTGTGTTGATAATATTTTCTTCGAATTTTTCTTGGTAATTATCTTTGTTTAGTTTTTCACCACTGATTAAGTCATTTATTGTTATACCTAGTATTTCGCATAATGGTTTAAATAAAGATAAATCTGGCATGTTTTTACCATTTTCCCAATTACTTATTGATTTATCTGTTACTCCGAGTTTTGTTGCTAATTCACTTTGCGTTAGTTTTTTTTCTTTTCTTAATTTTTTTATAAACTTTCCAATTTTTTCTTGATTCATAAATTTTTCCTTCTTTCTAAATTAATTATACTTCATTATGTTTTAAATTAACAGGAAATGTTACTGGAGTTTACCTTAAATTTATAGTATAATATATATATCAATAAATGGATGTGATTAAATGGAAAAAATAATTGGTAAAGTTGTTGAAGTTTTTATACCTGAAGAATATAATAATGGTATTCTTTTAGATGTGATGGATAGAAATAATATTGGTTTTAAAGTAGATGTTGATGGAAAAGTTCAAGAATATATTTATGAACAAAATGAATTAAATTCTAAAATTATGAAAGGAGATATAGTTTTATTAATAAAACAAAATATATCAGGTAAAGAGTTTGTTGATATAGAATTATATGATGGTGTTGATTATGAATAATGTATTAGGGCTTTATGAACATAATTTAGATAGTTTTAAAAAAATTAAGAATTCATTTGATGAAGGAAATAATGTTGTAGGTATTGTTCATGCAACTGGAACAGGTAAGTCATATAATGCATTAGAACTTGCTTATGAAAATAAAGATAAGAAGATATTATATGTTGTTCCATCAAATGGGATAATTGAACATGTAAAAAAGATTATTGATGATAATCCGAATGTTGATTTAGAAAAAGACTTTCCTAATCTAGAATTTAGAACTTATCAAAGTTTTATCAATTTGTCATATGAAGAAATAGAAAATATTAATTGTGACTTACTTATACTTGATGAGTTTCATCATTTAGGAGCACCAGTATGGGGAGCAAGAATAAATACTTTGATTGAAACTCATCAAGATATGAAAGTATTTGGAATGACAGCTTACACTGTAAGAGACAGGGGTACTTCGTATGAAAGAGATATGGCTTTGGAAGAAGCAGATGAATTATTTTCTGGTAATATTGTAAGTAGATATGATTTGTGTGATGCAATGATTGATGGAATACTTCCAAAACCAATATATAAAAGTACTCACATTAATTTATTAGAAATGGAACGTGACTTGGAAGAAAGAGTAAACAAATTAAATATTGAGTCAAAAGAATATAAAGAATACATTGAAATTTTAAAAGATGTAAAAAGGAGAATAAATGATGCTCCGAGTATTCCAAGTATTTTAAAGAAAAATGTTAAACCAAATGGAAAGTATATTTACTTTTGTCCACCATTTTCACAAGAAGGAGCAAATGATATTGAAACAATAAAGAAACAAGCATTGGGATGGTTTAAACAATTTGTACCTGAAGAAGATATAGTTATTTATACATCAACAAGTGAAATGAGAGAACTTGGTGTTAAAAATAGAGAGGCTTTTTATAATGATGTTAATTCAGAAGGAGAAAAAGTTAATAATAAACTAAGGGTTATGTTTGCAATAAATCAGTATAATGAAGGTATACATGCTCCGAATATAGATGGAGTTATAATGGGTCGGTGTACTTCATCAGACATTGTTTATTTTGAACAATTAGGTAGAGCTTTATCTGTTCGAGGAAATACTAAAGAAAAATTTCAAGAATATGAAATTTTTTCTAAGGAAGATTTAATTAACCTTTGTTTTTCAAGAGATGTACTTATTGACGATAGTTTATCAAAAGAAGAAATAATAGAAAAATTAATAGCACCGGTGGTTATTGATTTAACTGATAACTATAGTTTTATAAAAGAGTTAGAAAATAATTTAAGGGATAGAATAAAAGAAGTTAGAGAAAAAGGAATAGGAAGAAAACGTGAAATAAAATTAAGCGATGCAACATTTGATATAGAAATTGAAAATCATGATTTATATGAAATGCTTATGTCATTGAGAAATAGATTACAATTATCTTGGATGGATAATTATGAATTAGCTAAAAAATATTATGAACATCATGGGGATTTATCAATTCCATATAATTATTTAACTATGAATGGATATGAATATGACAAAGGTGGAACTGCTTTAGGAGTGTGGATTGCAAATCAAAGAAGAATATATGAAAGTTTATCTGTAGAACGAAGAAAGATGCTTGAAGAAATAGATTTTGTTCAACATTTTCGTGATTCAAATTGGATGCAAATATATAATTTAGCTGAGAAATATTATGAACATTATGGAAATTTATTGATTCCTCAAAATTTTAAAACTACTAATGGTTATGAATTTGATGAGTCTGGTGTAAAGTTAGGAAAGTGGTTATGTACTCAAAGAAAATATTTTGATGGTATGACAAGTGAACGAAAAGAATTACTTGAAAAAATTGATTTTACTATGAATACATTTGAAACTAAATGGCAAAATATGTATGAACTTGCAAAAAAATATTATAAACATTATGGTAATTCAGTAATTCCATATAAGTTTATAACAATAAATGGTTATGAATATAATGAGGATGGAGTTAGATTAGGAAAATGGCTTTATAGTCAAAGAAAATATTATGATAATTTTTCTGATGATAGAAAAAAGTTACTTGATAATATTGGCTTATCATTAGATATAAATATTATTTGGCAAAAAGTGTATGAACTTGCAAAAAACTATTATGAACATTATGGTAATTTACTTATTCCGTGGAAATTTAAAACAACAAATGGATATGAATATGATGAAAAAGGTGTAAAATTAGGTGTTTGGATTAACACACAAAGAAAAAAATATGATGATTTATCAGTAGAGAAAAAAAAGAAACTTGAAGAAATAAGTTTTGTTCAAAATGCACATGAGATAAAATGGTTAGAGATGTATTCTTTGGCAAAAAAATATTACGACCATTATGGAAATTTATTGATTTCTCATTTGTTTAAAACTACGAATGGGTATGAATTTGATGAAGCAGGTGAAAAGTTAGGTAGTTGGTTACGCTCTCAAAAATATAGTTATGATTCTTTATCAGATGAACAAAAAAAGATGCTTGAAAAAATAGGCTTTGTAAAAAGTTTAAATGATTCTAAATGGCAAAAAATGTATGAACTTGCAAAAGCTTACTTTATTCATTATAATAATTTATATATTGATAGAAACTTTAAAACTATTAATGGATATGAGTTTAAGGAAACTGGTGAGAGGTTAGGTTGTTGGATTGCTAATCAAAGAAACCTGATAGAACATGGTAGTGAAAGAGAAAGACTTCTTACTAATATTGGTATGATATGGAGTGTAAGAAGCAATTTAAAAGAAGTTATGGAAATGTGTAATAGATATAACATTGATTATAATAAAAATAAATTAGTGTTAAAAAGTATTTCTGTAGAAGTATTACAAAGTAAGATTAAATTTTTACTTGCAAATAATATGAGTATTGTTAATAGTGATGGTAAATTAGATAAAATATTTTCTATAAGTTATGCTGATATGAAAGAGAGATTCGGGGTTACTTTAGAAGAGTTAATTAATGAATATTATAAAGATAAAGAAAGGGGTATGTAATATGTTTTTAGAAAAATATTTAAGTCCAGTTTATTTAGATATTGTGTATAATAATTATGATAATGGGTATTTGAAGTTACTTGATGAAGATAATTTTAATGAAGTATATAACTTGTTAAAAAAATATGGATTTTATTTTATTGATGATATTATTATTGATTATATTGAGTTATTTAATATAGATAGTAAGTATGTTGAAAAAGCAATATTAGATATTAAAACATTATTAGGGGATGATTATGTAAAAAAGATTGGTAATAATATGGTTATTATTAATAAGATAATTAAGTTTGCTTGTAAGTATTGTGATGAAGAGTTGGTATAAAAAATATCAACTTTTTTTAGTTGATATTTTTTAGAAGTTCTTGAGTGTATTTATCAAAGTCACTAAAATTGTTGTTTGTGCTTGCTAGATATTTTTTGTAATTTTTTAAGTAGTCTGGAGCACTTTCAAAGTCATAGTTGAAGTCAGTATTTATTTTTAAACAAAGTAATGCTTCGATATAACTTTTTAATCCATTTCCTGCATCAGTATTTATTAAATCTTTGATAGCATATTCAAAAGTTTCTTTTGGACTTTCTAGTAATTCATTGAAAGTATCTTTGCTAGATTCAATGTAGTCATATGGATTTGATGAAGTAGGTGGTCCATTATTTATTATTTTATCTAGTTTTTCACTTACATCAATTTTATTTGGTGTATTTGTGTTTTTATCTTTACTTTTACATGAAGTTATACAAAGTAGAAGAGTAATACATAGTGTAATTTTTATTATTTTTTTAATATTCAATGATGCCATTGTTATCATCTTCACCTGATTCTATTTCTTCACCGCAATTAGTGCAATACCAGGTTTCATCCCAGTACATTGTTCCACCACAATTTGGACATTCTTTGTAGTATCTTTCTCCGTGTTCTTCTTCTAGTTGACCTGTGCAATATGGACAATAACCCCATTCAGTTGGATCATAAACTCTATCACAATATGGACACATTTGCATATTTTTTCATCTCCTTTCTTAATCTTTCCAAAACTTTTTGTTTTTCTTATTTAGTAGGTAACTACTTTTACTTTGGTAGATACATCCTTTTCTTCCATCTGGTGTCATATAATCCCAGATGACTCTAGTTTTAGTTGTTCTTGGTTTACTTAGTGTTCCAGGATTTTTCTTCCATGCATCATTGTTTTTATCCTTGTTACCAAATAAATTAAATAAACCCATAGATTCACACTCCTTATTTATCTTAATTATAGCATATGTTAAATTATTTTTACAATATTCTAAATTAATTTACTGGACAAATTGTTACAGTTCAGATAGAAAATAGTAAAATAATTTAATTTTCTATCTTTTTTTGTTGATAAGTAGCAAGTTATCCAACAGGGTATTTTACATTAAAATTCAAGTCTTTTTTTATTTTAAGTTATATGATATAATTTGTTTAAATTACAAATAATTTATTTTAAGGGTGTGATTACATATGTTAGATTTAAATTTCAATCAAATCATTGAAATGATTGAAAAACGAAAAAATAATGCTTACAGAAAAGTAAATGAAGAAATGATTTTATTATATTTGGAAGTTGGCAAATTTCTATATGAACTAAAAGAAAACAGTAATTATGGTGATAAAATAACAACAAAAGCCTCAGATTTTATGAAAAATAATTATCCAACCATAAAAGGATTTACTAAAAGAAATATAGAGCGTATGATTCAATTTTATAGTACTTATAAAGATGATGAGATTGCGACACCACTGGTGACGCAATTGTCTTGGACAA